>NZ_QLTL01000011.1:0-254194 GCF_003269045.1 Pseudomonas sp. URMO17WK12:I7
GCGGATCAACCTGACCTTGCGCAAGGCCGGGTGATTCAAGGGTTCGACGATGGATTTGCAGGGTCCGTGAGATCGAGCGCCGCCCGCGCGGCGCATCGCGGATAAATCCGCTCCTACATCTGTTTCGGGCCAATCCATTCTGTGAGGTCACCGCTGTCCGCCTTGTTGGTACGGCTCCAGCCATGCGCCAAGGCAGGCAACCATGGCGCAACAGGTTTGGTACGTTGCAACAAATGTAGGAGCGGATTTATCCGCGATGCGCCGCGCGGGCGGCGCTCGATCTCACTGGCACCCAAAACCTCAAGCCAACCCCCAAAGCCCATCACTGCGGCTGATTCTGGCTGAGGAATTTGTCCACCTCTGCCTTGCCCTCCCCCGGATCCCCCGCCACCTGCCACAGGTGCCGTTCGATCCCCTGGGCCAGCAAATGCCCCACCGCCGCCTCGATCGCCGACAGCACACACAGCTGCGCCGGTTCGTTGGTGGTGTAGCCCACCTCGGCTTCCAGCAACTTCTTGAACTCGATGAACTTGAACACCCCGGCATTGCGGCCAATCGAGTAGATGGTCTTGCTGGTCATCACGTTGGCCAGCACCTGCCCGGTGCGCACGTCCACCGCACGCAGGTTGACCGTGACCTGGTCGACACGGTACTCGCGGGATATGTCGACGCCGAGATAACGGGCTCCCTCGCCGCCGCTGCGCACGTTGGTGTCGTAGGCGATGATGCCGCCTTCAAGCATCAGGTTGGCAGCCTGCAGCGGTGGCAGTTCGCTCATGATGTTTTCGGGCACATCGGGCTTTTTCTGCGAAGCACGGATGATCTTGCGTTCGGTCAGCAGGTTCTGCAGGCCCTCGCGCTCCAGCACCACGAACCAGCCGCTGGCATTCAGGGCATCCATCAGCATGCTCGCTGCCCCCTGGGTGACACTGGTGGAGAACGAGCTGGCCGGGGTCGGCTTGTACTGCCCGGTCTGGTCGCGAAAGCCATACACCACGGCCATCAAGCGGCCTTTGGGGCGCGGCATGTTGATCAGGTCATAGTAGGTCGAAGCGCGTGGCGTCAAGGTCGGGGTTTCCGTGTCCTGTTCGGCCGGCATTGGCTCGCGCAGGCCGCAGCCTTGCAGGCCTGCAAGGGTGGCGACGATCAGTAGAGTGCTCAGCAGACGTTTCATGGTGCTCTCTCCCCAGCTAAACGGCCAGTCCCTCTCAGGGGTTCAGGCCACTGACCTCAATGAGCGAAGTTTCTCCGGTAGCGCGGTCGGTGACCTTGATGCTCAGGGCACCGGAGTCATCGATGACATCGATCAGGAACGCATCGGTGGCCATGCTGCCGGTCTTGCCGTTGCTGATGTTGTCCATCAGCTGCGACAACATCCGTGACTCCAGCTGGTTGCTGAAGCGCTCCAGGGCCGAGGTCCCGCCAATGGCGGAGGCGCGGTCCTTGAGGTCCGGGTCGTCGTAGTCGTTCTGCGCCTGGGCGTTGTTCAACAGCCAAGTGCCGTTCAACGGGTTGCCACCGAACGCCGGGTTGACCGGGGTGTACACCAGCTCGGTGGCCTGGACGGTGCAGGCACCGAGCAGCAGGCCAGCCGCCAGGCAACGGGGTATGCACGTGTTCATAGCTCATCCCTCTCCAGATCAGTGGTGTCCTGCAGCAGACGTTGCAGCTTGCGCTGAATGACCTCCTGCTTGACCAGGTCGGCGGCCATCACCGCCTCTTCTTTTAATTGAGTGACGTTCGGGGGCAGAAAGCGGCGGTACAGCACGTCGCGGTCGAACTCCACGGTCACCAGGCTGCCCCAGCGGGCATCGGGGCGCTCGCGCACCACCAGGTTGAAGTCCAGGCGGCTGGTGGCACGCAGGCGGTCGGCAAAGTAGTAGTAAAAGTCGTGGCCGATGTGCGAGATGGTGTTGTCGACGATGAAGCCCTTCATCTCGTCCTCGGCGTCGGCCATGGCCGCGCCCGGCAACCCGGCTGCCAGCAGCAGGCACAGGTACAGCGCGTGCAGGCGTTTCATGGCGTGTCTCCCGGGCCTGCATGGGTACGGGCGCCACCGGCGCTTTCGTTGAAGGCCTGCTCGGCGACGAACTGCCAGTCGCTGTAGTGCTCCAGGCCTTCGAAACCGGAGAACTGCGTCTGGAAGCCGCTGCGTTTGAACGGAGTGGCATCGGAGCGGCTGTGCACCCCGGTGATACGGCCATCGATGGCGCGCAGCAGGCCCCAGTCGTCGCTGTTGGTGATCGGGTCCGGGTACAAGCGGCGGATGTGCCGCTTGGCCTGCGGGAAGCGGTTGTCCTCGAGCAGGTCGGCAAGCTCTTTGGGGTACTGGGCCAGGCCTGGCGAGGCGCGATAGTAGCTGCGCAGGGCCTGGGCATACTGGCCACCGACCCACAGCAGCTCGCGCTCATGCTCGCGCTGGGCGACGCTGGACCACACCGTGCCGGTCGCTGCCAGGGCTACGCTGCTGATTGCGATCAGCAGAAGCACGCCCAGGTAGGTGAAGCCGGCGCTGGCCTTACCATTCCGCGAACAGGCTGCCATCACGCGCCCTCCCTGTGGCACCGCTCTTGATATCGGCGACGCCGCCGGCCACGCCTTCGGGCGGTGGCACCAACTGCCAGGCGTCGCTGCGCTCGGTGATCGGGTCAACCGGGGTATTGCGCAGATAGCGCTGCTCCACCAGTTGTTCCAGTGATTCCGGGTAGTGGCCAGTGTCGCCGTAGTAATGGTCCAGGGCTTCTCGCAGCACCGACAGGCTCTGGCGCAAGGTGGCCTCGCGGGAGCTGTCCAGGCTGTTGAAGTAGCGCGGCATGGCGATAGTCATCAGCGTGGCGATGATCGCCATCACCACCAGCAGTTCGATCAGGGTGAAGCCTCGGCTGCGTTTCATGGCCGTCACCATTGCCCGTAGGGGATGTTGTTAAGGCCCTTGCCGCGGGCCTTGGAATACACGTCGAAGACGTCTTCGCCTTCACGCGGGTTATCGGGGCTGCTGGCGTACGCACGCAGGCCCCAACCGCCTTCGTCCTCGCTTTTGGCCGCCACCAGCGGGTCGTGCGGGATGCGCCGCAGGAAGTAGAACTTGGCGCCCTTGGCGCTGCGCACATCGCGCACGCCATCGACCAGCACCTGCAGGTTCGGCGGGTAGCCGCTGGCATCCAGGCGCTTTTCGATGAACCCGGCGTCAAAGGCACGCTTGTAGGCATCGATCGCGTCGCGGATCTGGTACAGCGCCTCGCGCAGCTGCTGCTCCTTGCCACGGCGCACCACCGTTTCGGTCAGTGGCGCGGCCATGGTCGCGAGCATCCCGAGCAGGGCCAGGGTCAGCACCACTTCGATCAGGCTGAAACCCTGCTGGCGGCGTTTCATGGCCGTGGGCTCACGGTGATCGGGGCTGGGGCAGTGGCTACCTGGCTTTGCACCACCGGCGCGCTGTCCTGGCTGTCGCTCGGTATGTCGCCTGGCACATCACGCACTGGCAGCGGCGCCGCCTGGCGCACCTGCATGCTCGACTCGGTTCCGGTGCCGAACTCCATATCCGAAGGGCTCTGGTACGGCAGGTTGCGAACGATGCGCGGGGTGATCGCCAGCACCAGCTCGGACTTGCTCATGTCGTCCTTGTTGCTGCCGAACAAGCGCCCCAGGCCAGGGATGTCGCCAAGGCCAGGGATCTTGTTGCCGCTGGCGTTGTGGTCGTTGCGCACCAGGCCGGCCAGCACCTGGGTTTCGCCATCGTGCAAGCGCAGGCTGGTCTGCGCGTTGCGGGTATCGACCTGAACCGGGATGGTGCCCTGGCGGGTGGCCTCCAGCGGCGTGGCGTTACTCACTTCCAGGGCAATCTTGATCGCAACTTCGTTGTTCAGGTGCACGGTGGGCTGTACTTCAAGCTTCAGACCGACATCCAGGTAGGTGACGCTTTCGGTGATCACCGGGCCTTGGGTGGACGGCACCGAGGTGGCACTGATGATCGGCACCCGCTGGCCGATGTGGATGCGCGCCTGCTCACGGTTGCTGACGCGGATCACCGGGCTGGCCAGAGTGTTGATGTCCTTGTCCTGGGCATTGATCTTGGCCTGCGGGGCCGGCGAAATGCTGATGCGGCTGGAGTTGATGCCGCGCAGTTGGTCGAGCACGCTGACCGGGTTGCCATCGTTGGTCAGCACGCCGAAGGTGTTCGGCCATTGCAGGCCGAGGTCGAGGATGCGCGAGGTGGCGACTTCCATCACCTCCACTTCCAGCACCACTTCCGGGTTGGACTGGTCCTGCGACTGCAGCAGTTTTTCGGCCATGCGCACGGCATCGGGGGTATCGCGCATGGTCAGGGTGTTGAGGCGTTCGTCGACGAACACGTCACGGGTCTTGAGCATGGTCTTGACCATGTTCAGCGCGGTGTTGGCGTCGATGCTGGTCAGGTAGAAAGTGCGCATGACCAGTTCCTGGTAGTCCTTGGTCTTCTGCGGCGAATCGGGGTAGACCAGCAAGGTGTTGTCGTTGACGATCTTCTGGCGCAGCTGGTTCTGCTCCAACAGCAGCGCGATGGCATCTTCGATACGCACGTCACGCACGAAGATCGTGGCTTTCATGTCTGGGCGCAGGTCCTTGTCGAAGATGAAGTTGATGCCGGCGACCTGCGACAGCACTTCGAAGATGGTCTTCAGGCCCGCGTCGCGGAACTCCAGGGTCACCGGGCGCTCCAGCTTGCTGCGCAGTTGCGGAAACGGCTGCGCGGTGCGGGCCTGCACGTTCTCGATGTCGGTGCGCAGCGCAATGCCTTTCTGGTTCTGTGGGTCCAGGCGCAGCACTTCGCGCATGTAGCGCTCGGCGCCGAACAGGTCACCTTGGCGCAATGCGGCCTGGCCAAGCGCCACGCGCTCGTCGAGGGTGCGGATGAGCTCCAGCTGACGGATACCTTCCTGGGCGCGGCGGTTGTTCGGCTCGATGGTCAGCACCCGGCTGTAGCCCATGCGGGCACTGGTGAAGTCGTGGCGGATACGGTCGGCATCGGCCTGGCTGATCAGCGCTTCCACCGCAGCCTGGCGACCGTGGGCCAGGGCGATGTTCAGCTCGGTGTCGCGCGGGTTTTCGCTCAGGGCTTCTTCCAGGCGGGCGATCCCGGCCTCGTACTGGCCTTCCTTCATCAGCTCGGCGCTGTCCTTGCGCACCCCGCTGGAGCCGCAGCCGGCGATGGCCACGCACAGCGCCAGCAGCATGAACGGAGCAGGCTTGCACATCTTCGACGACTTCATGGTGCGCTCCCTACAGACAAGGTCTGTGACTGATGCAAAGGCAGATAAACCAGGTCCAGCTCATTGGCCGAAACGTTGTCGAGGCGGTAGGTGCTGTCGATCACGTCCCCCTTGCGCACGACGTACAGCTTTTCTCCGCTCTGCAGGAAGATCTGCAGGTCGTCGCGGTCGCCCATGCGGCCGACGAACTGGAACGGCAGCGCCGGAGCGGTGGGGGCCGCAGCTACCACGGGCGCGGCGGCTACGGGTTGTTCGGTGACGGTGGCCAAGGCTTGTGGCTTGGTCCATTGCTGAGCTGGGAACAGATCCCTGGAAGCCTGTTCCGGCGCCTTCGCGGCGGTTCGGCGCGCCGATGAACCCGCTCCCACAGGGGCGGCGTCGCCTGCGGAACCTGTGGGAGCGGGTTTACCCGCGAAGGGAGCGACGCTATCTTCCTGGTTAAACCAGTGCCCTGGCGCCCAAGCCAACGCTGCCGATACCCCCAAAAAGCCCAGCCACATCACTGCGCGTTGAGTGTTCATCACGACCTCGACAGGTAGAGGGTCAGGCGTACCCGGCCGTTGAGTTCGGTGTCGCCGATGGTTTTACGCTGCAGCTCCAGGTCTTCAAGTACCAGGGTCGGCAGCTGGCCGATCAGGCCGCGCAGAAAGCCGCGGATCTGCGGGTAGCTGCCGCGCACTGGCAGGATGATCTGGTAGCGCGACAGCTGGGTCTTGGGATCGACCCCCAAGGCGTACTCACCGCGCGCCAGGCTGATGTGCTCGGCGCTGGCCAGGTGGTACAGGCGTTCGATCAGCTCGCTGGCTTCTGGCTGCCCGGGCAGCTGCTGGCGCAGGCTGTCCAGCGCCTGCTGCTCAGGCTTGACGGCGACCTTCAGCTCGCCGCGCTTGACCCGTTCGACTTGCACCCTGGCATCGGCTTCGCTGGCGCGCAATTCGCGCACCGCCTGCCACTGCGGGACTACGCCAACCAGCGCGATACCAACGGCGAGCACGGCGACTGCGGCGGCGCCCAGGCCGACCGGGCCGATGCGGCGCAGGTGCTCCTGAAGGACCAAGCTGTTTACAGCATCAGGGACGCGCATGGCCGGTCTCCCAGGTGGCGGTAAGGTTGAAACGCACCGGGTGCTCGGCTTGCCCGGCCACCACTTCGTGGTTGAGCAGCGAGACATCGCTGAGCGCGTCGCTTTGCTCCAGGCGCTGGTGGTACTGCAGCATCGCTTCCAGGTTGCGAGCCTCGGCGGTGATACGGACCTGGCCCTTGCGCGCATCCGGGGTCAAGGTCAGCAGTGCAACGTCTTCCTGCGGCTGCGCTTCGAGCATGGCGAACAGCTGCTGCCAGGGCCGTTGCAGCTGCTGCGAGACGCTGCGCATCTGCGCCAGGCGTTCGGCCTGCTCGCGGCTGGCGGCGCTGTTCTGTGGGGCAGCCGGTGCCGGGCGACGGCCCAGTTGCAGTTCCAGGCTGTGCACGCGGGCGTCCAGGTCTACCTGCTCGACCTGCAGCTGCTGCTGCACCAGCACCAGCAAGGCGACGGTGGCTGCACTCAGGGCCAGCAGCGACCAGGCCAACGGGCCACTGCGACGGGGCTGGAATTCCAGGTCGAGGCGGCGCATGTCAGGCCACCGCCCGCCACATGGCGCATAGTGGGTCGCTGTCGGCGGCCGGTTGGCACAGCTGCACCGCCGTCAGTTGCGGCACATCGCCCCGCCCCGGGGCATGCAGGTAGACTCGTGGCAGGTGCTCGCCGTATAGCTCGCAGGTGCGTTCGATCAACGCCTGCAGAGCCTGGTCGCTGTCGGCGCAGCCTTGGGCCAGCACCTGTTGCCAGGCGCCACCGGCCGCCAGCAGCAACACGCTGCGGCGCGGTTCGGCGAGCACGAACAGGAAGTCGCCCTGCTCCAGTTGCGCCGAGCAGCGGTTGTAGGCGGCCATCAGGTACGGCTGCACCGAGCGCAGGCTCAGGCGGCTTTCCCGGCCCAAGGTCTGCAGGCCTTGCAGCAGTGCCTCGGGCAGCGCGGTGGCGATACGCGCGGCCCCGGCAGGCTCGGGCGAGAGGACGATGCGCCAGTCGTCCAGCGACTGACCGTAGAGGTTCTCGAAGCAGGCCCGGGCGTAGGCATCCAGCTCGCGTGGGTGGCCGATGGCATCGCTCCACGGCACCAGGCAGAAGCGGCTGTAGCGGGCCGACAGCAGCACCCGCAACTGTGCTCCCTTGACAGCGTGCTCGGCCAGCAGCGCACTCAGGGTTTGCAAGGCGGCTTCCCAGGCCGGTTGCTGCGCGGCATCGCAGGTAAACGCGCGGCTGCCCAGCCACTGATGTTGATTGGCGTGCCAGCAACCCAGGCCGACACCTTCAGCACCCAGTACGGCGCTGTACTTGTAAGCGCCACGATCAGATGAATGTGACACGGTTGATCTCCTCGAGTGTGGTGCGGCCATCGCGGACCAGGTCCAGGGCCGAGGCACGCAGCAGGCGCAGGCCGCGCTGGCAGGCCAGCTGCTTGATCTGCGCCAGGGGGCGGCGTTCGACGATCATCTGCCGCAGGTCGTCGTCTAGGTGCAGCAGTTCGGCAATCGCGCTGCGCCCGCGGTAGCCGCTGCCACGGCACTGGCCGCAACCCTGGGCGCGGACGAACTTCCAACCGGTTACTGCTGCGCGGGTCAGGCCCGAAGCGGTGAGGATTTCGTCATCGGCCTCGCAGGGCGCGCAGCAGTGCGGGCAGGCCAGGCGGATCAGGCGCTGGGCCAGCACGGCGTTGAGGGCAGAGACGAAGCTGTAGGGGTCGACCTGCATCTGGCTGAAGCGGCCGATCACATCGAAGACGTTGTTGGCGTGGATGGTGGTGAACACCAGGTGGCCGGTGAGCGCCGACTGCACGGCGATCTGTGCGGTGTCCGGATCGCGGATCTCACCGACCAGGATCTTGTCCGGGTCGTGGCGCAGGATAGAGCGCAGGCCGCGGGCGAAGGTCAGGCCTTTCTTCTCGTTGACCGGAATCTGTAGCACGCCGGGCAGCTGGTATTCGACCGGGTCTTCGATGGTGATGATCTTGTCCACGCCGTGGTTGATCTCGCTGATCATGGCGTACAAGGTGGTGGTCTTGCCGCTGCCGGTAGGCCCAGTGACCAGGATCATGCCATAGGGCTCGCACGCCAGCCGGCGCAGGGCACGCAGGGTTTCGTCGGCAAACCCCAGGGCCTGCAACTGCACACCGCTGACGCGGTCGGACAGGTCCTGCTTGTCGAGCACCCGCAGCACCGCGTCCTCGCCGAAGATGCTTGGCATGATCGACACACGGAAGTCGATCTGCCGCTCGCCGATGGCGACCTTGAAGCGGCCGTCCTGGGGCACGCGTTTTTCGCCGATGTCCAGTTCGGCCATGACCTTGATGCGTGAGATCACCTGGTCGGCGAAGGCACTGCCGCTGGCCTTGCCGGCGCCATTTAGCACACCGTCGATACGGTACTTGATGGTCAGGCCCTGGCCGGTCATGCCCAGGTGGATGTCGCTGGCATGCTGTTTGAGGGCGTCGTACAGGGTCGAGTTGACCAGCTTGACCACCTTGCTCTGATCTTCACTGATGCTGGTCAGCGACAAGCGTTGCAGCGGGTCGTTATCACCACTGGCTTCGCCGTCATGGTCAAGGGCGTCGACGGCGTGGAAGCTTTCTTCGTGGCGGGCCAGGAAGGTGGCCAGGTCGGCGGGGTGGGCCAGGTAAAGAGGCGCGCCCTGAAGGTTGTCATCGATCCAGGCCAGGCGGGCGTGGTCGAAGGGGTCGGCGAACACGCCGATCAGCTCGCCGCCCTGCTCGATCAGCACGAACTCGCGCTTCAGGCACTGGGCCAGGCTGACCTTGTCGAAGCGTGGGGTGCTGGCCAGCAGGGCCTGGGTTTGCAGCACCGGGTAATGCAGGGTAAGGCCCAGGCGCTGGATGAAGCAGTCGGGAGTTTCGTTGGCCAGCCGCTCCAGGCAGTTGAGCAGGCGTTCGTCGCCAGCTTGCAGGCGGGCCTGGGCCAAAAGGTCGCGAGGATAGGCGCTGTGCTTGCCGGCAAGTGTATCGAGTGCGTCTGACATGGCCTGCGACTCCGCTCAGGGGCGCGTCGCAGGCTGGCTTGGCCAGGGTAGCGGGCGCCGCTATTCCCCGGTGAGCAGTTGGTCGTCGTCAGGTCCTGGGGGCTTGGCGCCACTACGGCGGCGATCGGCCAACACCCAGCTGCCATCGTACAACTGCAAGGGGAACGATTCGTTCCTGTTCTGGCGTCGTTCGATAAACCCTTCGGCTGGATCGTCAGTTGCCCTGCGCCGGCGCTCGATGCCCATCAGGTCGAAGATCGCGCGGGCCAGTTCCGCCATCGGGAACGGCTTGAACAGGACATGACTCACACCAAGATCGGCGGCCCGCTCACGGACTTCGACAGTCGGGTGGGCGGTGATCAGCACGAAATGGCACTGCCTGTTCTTGCGCACGGTCTCCAGAACCTGAAACCCCTCCATGTCGGGCAAGCGGTAATCCAGCACAATCACTTTCGGTGCCAGGCTTTGAGCCTGCTCGATACCACTGGCACCGTCGTGGGCGACGTGAGCTTCCAGGCCTTGTGCCTGCAGGTACGCTTGCAGGTTCTGCGCAAGGGTCTGTTCGTCATCGACTACCAATACTCTGTTCACCAAGGTCGACTCCCAAATACTGCCCGGTTACCCGGTTTGCGAAGTGCGGCCTCGATAAGGCTTGAGCAGGCTTCGTGCCAGGCGTGAATAGACATTTCGCACCACTGTAAGTCATTGATCTTGCTCGGTTGTGCCAAACCCTGCAACACAGGCACAGGCGCTGTTCCCCACAACCGGGGAAGGTGATGGCACTTTGCCAAACCGTTATTCCCCAGTTTTGGGGAAATCCATTCGTGGGCCTCAGTCAGCGACCTCCACTGTAGCGGATTCGCGCAAACGTTGGCGTACGGATTGGCGCGCCTGCGCCTGCAACTGGCCGATGAGCGCAGCCTTGGCCAGCTCCAGGCCCGGTTCGGGTATGACCGAGGTATTAGCACTTTGGTTCTGCGCACCTTGCAGTGTCTGCCGATTGGCCTGGTAGAACGCCTCGATTTCGCCTCGGCTGGGCTCGTCTACCGCGCTGAGCTGGGCGTACACCTGCTGCGCGGCCAATTCGTGGCGCAGGTAATCAGCGTACTCCGCCCGGTTGAAACCTGCATCTGCCAGGCGCCTTTCGAACAGGGCCGGGCTACCGATGGCGGCCTCGATCTGGCCTACCTGCGCAGATACCTGTTCATCACTAATGTGAATACCCTGGCGCTGCGCCTCTTGCCAGAGCAATTCCTTGTCGATCAGTTCGTCCAGCGCCTGCCCGCGCAGGCGCTTGTACAGCGTCGGGTTGCGGATGCTGGCCACCGCCCTGCCTTGGGCCTGCAGGTACTCGCTGAAATAGCGCTCCAGGCGCATCAGGTCGATGTTCACGCCGTTGACCCGTGCAACGGGCACGTCGGCCCAGCTCGCGTTGGCGATCACCAGCAACAGGCACAGCAACAGGATACGCATGCTTACCTCCGCTCAAGGGCTGTCCACTACGGGTCGGTACGGGGCAACGGCGGTAAACCGGGGCCCGGGCAGCGCCACTGCGACGACATGGGCCCCGGCCATGCCCTGGCGCTTGCCGGGGCCGAAGCCCAGCGCCGGGGTCAGGCCTGTTTCGACATCGTGCAGGCTCTCCAGGGCGGCTACCAGCTGTTCGCGGCTGGCATCGCGGCCAATCTGCTTCAGGGCTTCGGTCAGCAGCTTCAAGGCGCACAAGGTGTTGACCTGCAGCGATGCCTGGCGTGGGTCGAGGCCTTGGCGCTGTTGCAGGCCGGCCAGTGCCGCCATGCCCTGCTCGGTCCAGTCGTCCGGCACGAAGGGATAGGCCAGGAAAACCCGTTGCGACCACTGCGTCGGCAAGCTGGCCACCGCTGCCGCTACCTGGCTTGAGGCAGCGAACAGGTACGGTTCACGCCCCTCGGCCTGTAGCGCCTGGGCCAGCGCCGCAAAGGCCTGGGCGCGGCCGATGAAGACGATGCCCCGCCCTGCGACGGCCTGACCGTCAAAGGCCTGGATCGCTGGGGCTGCCCAGCCTTGCTGGAGCAAACGTTCGCGCACCTGCTCGGCCAATGCCGCTTGTTCGTTGCCGGCGTACACCACGCGCAAGCCATCGGGCGCCAGGCCCAGGGCGCCCTTGGCATGGGCAGCCAGGCTCAGCAATTGGCTGGCAATACCGGGCAAGGGGTCGAAAATCTGTGAGCTGCCACCGCTGCGCGGTGTGCTGCCGATCAACGGCACGCGCCGTTGTTCGAGCAGCGTTGGCAGCTGCTGATCGAGCATGGGCGCCAGCGGCGCGATCAAGGTGAACACCTGGTCCTGGTCCAGCATGCGCTGCAAGGCATGCTCGGCACTGGCCTGGTCGCTGCCGGTATCGGCCACCACCAGTTCCAGGCGCCGACCATGAATACCGCCCTGCTGGTTGATCTGCTCCACACCATCTTCCAGCACCGCGCGCACGACATGCCCGGCGCCAGCCAGCGGACCACTGGCTGGCAGCAGGGTCCCCAGGCGCAGCACACCCTCCTCCACGCCAGGGTCGCGCTCTTCACCCAGGCGCTTGAGATACGCCGTGAGATTGCGCTGGTCGGCCAAGGTCAGCTCGAAGCGTGGCATGGCCACGTCCAGGCCATTACCGGCCGGGTCGACGCCGTGCTGGATGGCGCGGGCCAACGTGCCGTCGCTGTAGGCCGGGTAGCGGCGACCGTTGCTTTGCCGCTCACCCTGCCCCAGCGCCAGGCGCTGCCAGTCGAGGCTGGGTGGGCGAACCCCACCTTCGGTGCGCCCGCGCCCGTCAGTGCCGTGGCAACTGGCACAGGGCAGCACGCTGGCGGGCACGCTCATGCCGCTGGCGCCGACGCGGGCCATCAGCTGTGCGTCGCTGGCCGATACCCCGTTTCGATACAGGCGCTTGCCAGCTTGCTCGTTGGCGGTGAGTTCCAAGGCCCATGCCGAATTGCTGAACATCTCCAGCAGATAAACCACCAGGAGAACGCAAAACCCTGTCGGAGCGGCCTTGCGTCGCGAAAGGGGCGCGTAGCGGCCCCAGGATTTCAACTTCGCCGCAAAGATCGCCGGGGCTGCTGCGCAACCCTTTCGCGACGCAAGGCCGCTCCTACAGGCATCGCGCAACGGCTCCAACAGGGGCCGGGCCATGGCTGCTAGCGCCCGGCCAATGGCTGAGCCAGCAGCTGCATGCGCTGGGCGATGGCGGCGGGCGGTGCATCCGGGCGGATCTTGCTCCAGCGCTTGCCGGCCACGTCACCGGCAATCAGTTGGGTCGAGTGCTGCTCGGGGCTGGGCAGGAACTGGCCAATGCGCCCCAGCACCAGGTCGACATTGGCCTTGTCACCGGTCAGGAACAGCCAGTTGGCGCTGTCCACGCCTTGCTTCTCGGCAAACGCCTTGAGCGCTGCCGGGGTGTCGTTGAGCGGGTCGCTGCTGATCGACACGAAGGTCACCTGGCTGGCCAGTTCCGGCCCCATGGCATCGCGCACGTCTCGCAGCTTGCGGGTGATCAGCGGGCAGGCGTCGGTGCAGTGGGTGAAGATCACGTTGAGCATCACCACCTTGTCCTTGAGCACATCGCTGTAGAAGCGCAGTGCGCGGCCGTTCTGGTCCTTGAGCACGGTGTCGGTGAACCAGGTCTGCGCATCGCGGGTACCGCCACCGCTGGTCATGGCCGGCGGCGCCGGTTGCGGGCTGGGCCCTTGCGGCGCATGGCCGTCGTGGGCGAAAGCGACCGAGCTGAGGATCCACAGCACGGCCACCAGGGCCAGCCAGTCGGTGCTGCGCATCGTGGTGTGGCGGGCTGCGCTGCTCATGGCTGCACCTCATGGTTTTCGGCGATTGCGGTGCTCTTGGCGTGCACGCGGCGGGCGCTAAGGCGGTTGATTTCCTCGACCAGCACGGCCGGGTCGGTGAAGCCGTAGTAGCGGGTCCAGTGGCCAGTGCGGCCGTCGCCCACCAGGATCAGCGGTGGGTGCTGGCTAAGGTCGGCACTGAAGCTGCCCAGGCCCTTGAGGGTTTCGGTAATGGCGTACTGCGAGCCGGTCAGCCAGCTCCAGCCCGGGCCGTGCTGGAAGGACTTGGCGTAGGCCTGCAGGCGTTTGGCATCGTCACGCTGCGGGTCGACGCTGATCGACACCAGCTGGATCTCCTCCCCCACACGCCCACCCAGCTGTTGCTGGACCTTGCCCATGATCGACGACACCACCGGGCACACCGTGGTGCAACTGGTGTAGATGAACCCCATGACCACCAGCCGCTCGCCCACCAGGTCTTTCTCCAGGCGCACCGGCATGCCGTTCTGGTTGAGCAAGGGGACATCGGCAAAACGCACGCTGGTCTTCTCCTGGTGGGCCGCCGGCGGCTGCCCGGCGTGGCCGTCGTGGTCATGACCGGCATGGGCCAGCGCCAGGTTGCTGGCCAGGGCCAGGCTCAGGGCAAGCAACTGAAAAGAATGCTTGGCGTTCATCGCACATTCCTCACTTGGGTCTGGGAAGCGGCAGCTTCGGCGGCTGGCAGCACGCGCAGGCTGGTGTAGTTTTCTTCGGTGAACTTGCGCCCGAGCGACGGCGACTGCACATGCAGGTACCAGGCGCCCGCTTCGGGCAAGGTCAGCGCCGCCTGGTACACGCCCTCGCCCACCTCTTCGAGCGGCAGGTTGCGCGGCAGCGACGAGGGCGCCAGGAAATAGCGCAGGGTCAGGTCGGCGAGGCCGACCTGCGGCCGGCCGTCGTCGCCAACGATGCGTACCTTGGCGGTGAACACCGTCTGCTGGGGCATTGGCTGATCGAGGCCGATGAACTCGGCATGCGCCCCCCGGCGCTTGCTGGCATCTGGCGCCGCGGCCACATCGGTGCTGAAGCAGTGGATGATCTGCGGCTGGTTGAGCAGGAAGGCCACATCGAACGTGCCCGCCGCCGGCATTTTTACCGTCGAGCCATACACACCCGGTGCCAGCTCGCGCAGGCTGCGGTCGATGACCAGGGTCGCCCGGGCCTGGTGGCCACGGTTGTTGTAGCCGGACATCGGAGCATTCATGCCTTCGGCGTAGAAGTAGGTGGTATTGTCCACCGGGTTGACCACGAACACCGAGTTGTCGTCACGCGACACCGAGAAACCCTGGGCCAATGGCAGGTCACCGGCCTGGCGCGGGGCCGCAGGGCCGGCTTCGAAGCCCTGCACGATCGGCTGGCGCCCTTCGCCCAGGCTGCTCAGGTTGATCATGCTGACCTTGGGTGAGGCCAGGCCACGTATATAGGCGTAGCCTTTGGTGAAGGTCAGCTGGTAGGGCTCGGCCGCCACCGGAACGCGGTGGATCAGCTTGTCGGTACTGGCGTCGATCACCAGGGCCTGGTTTTCCAAGGTGTTGAGCACGATGCCGTAGCGGCCATCGCTACTGAAGCGCATCGGCCCCAGGCCCCGCTCGGCCTTGACGATGTGGCGCAGCTGGTGGCTGCGGGCATCGATCACCCGCACCGTGCCTTCTTCGCCGTCGGCCACGTAAACCGCCTGGGACAGTGCCGAGTAGGCCACCGACAGCGGGTGCGGGCCGACCTCCAAGGTTTTCAGCAGGCGCATCTCGGAGATGTCGATGATGCTCAAGGTGCCGCCGTCGCGGTTGCTGACAAAGGCGTAGCGCGAGTCGGCGCTGAAGGCGATTTCGTGGTGCCCGGAGCCAGTGGCGAACGACTTCAGGGTGCTGCGTGAGGGGACGTCGATCACCGTCACCCCGCCTTTGGACGGGTCGCTGCTGTTGTTGCCAACCCACAGCCGATGCTGGTCCGGCTGCAAAGCCACGCGAACCGGCGATTGGCCAGCGTCCAGGTTGGCCACACGGGTGAAGGTCTCGGTATCGATCACCGCCACCTGGCCACGCTCCGGGATCGACACGAATACCTGCTTGTCATCCCCGGTTGCCGCCCAGTCCATGGGCCGGCCCGGCAGGTCGATGCGCGCCAGGGTACTGGTGATGCCGCCCACCGAAACGGTCGGGTCGATCACGGTCAGGCTGGCGTCCTTGTTCAGCACCAGCAGGAAGTAACTGTTCAGGTCCAGCAACGGGCGTGCACCGATGCTGCTCTTGAGGAACAGTGCAACGCGGGCCTTGCAGCTCTGATCGCGGTTGCCGCCTTCGAGCGGTGCCGACTGCGCCGGATCGATCCAGGCCCCGGGCGCCAGGCCCGACAACGGCTGGCCGCTGGCCTGGTCGGTGACCTTGAAGCGCACGTTGGCGAAAGCGCCTTCGCGCAGCTCTGCGCCGGCCAGTGGCCGAGCTTCGAACGCCACGGTCACGCCGTCGCGGCTGAGCCGGTGCAGGGCTTGCGGGTCGGCAGGTTCCTGCAGCAGTTCACGCGCATCGCACCAGAGGTTCTCGTACACCACACCCAGGCCGATTAGCGCTGCGCCCACCACCACGCCCAGTACCGCGGGCCGAGTCTTCTTGTAGTTGTACATGCTCGCGCTCCCCTTCCCTTACTGGCCCGCGGCGGATGCCGGCGGCAGGTCATTGGTCACCCGCAGGATGCCCCACAGTCCCGAGAGGTTGCCGTAGGCGGCATAGTCGCGGAACAGGTAGTCCCCCGACACTGCGTTGGCGCCACCGGCACTGGGCAGCATGAAGCTGAAGTGCGCGGCTGGCAGCACGCTCTCCTGGGCACCGATGTACATGGCCATCGGGTTGAGGCCGAAGCGTACCGAGCCGATACCTGGCAGGTTCATCGGGTAGCCGTTGAGGTCGTTCTTCTCGGCCTGGTAGCTGTGCAGCGGCCAGACATGCCCGTCCAACTGGTAGACCATGCCGCGGCTGCCACCACTGGGCATGACGATGTGGTTGCGCACGGGCTGGCCCGGTTTGGCGTACAGCACCGGGGTCAGCGGGTCGCCGCCGACCAGGGCATTGGCGTAGGCCATGTGGGCGTTGGGCACATCGCCGAAGCCCAGGCCGTTGGCACGGCCGAATGGCGAGTCCGGGGCCATGCCGAAGCGCAGCCACAGCGGTTCGGTGCGGTAGTTGACGGCCATGTTGCCATTGTCCTGCGGGTCGCCCGCCGCGCCGTTGCCTTCCGTGTTGATGCCTTCCACCGGGCGGCCATCGGCCCAGCGCATGTTCAGCGCGCGCTGCCAGACCGTGACGAAGTCGCGGTAGTCCGCCTGACCGGTAACCTTCACCGTGGCCTGGGCACGGCTGGCGCTGTCCTCGGTCCAGGTAGCGGTCTGCGGCAGGACGCTCATGGCACCGACCAGGCCCTTCTGCGGTTGCTTGATGAAGTCCGACGGGGTCAGGTTCAGGCCACCGAACTCGATCGCCGTGGAGTTGATGTTGTCCACCGTGCGGCCCAGTTGCAGCACCGGCTTGCCTTCACGCTCCAGGTGGCCGGCGTAGTACTGGTACACCTTGCTCGGGTAGGCGCCACTGTTGCCGGCCCGGGGCGGCACGGTCTGCAACGGGTTGAGGCCGACGTTGGCACCATCGGACTTGGTGATGTCGTAGGCCAGCAGTTGGGCGTGCAGGCCGACGTGGCTGGACGGGCGCATCAGGTTGTTGGCAAAGGCGGTGGCGCCTTCGCTGTCGAAGCGGTCACGCTTGACCACGTTGTGCATCACCGCGGTGCTGGGCAGGTCCGGCATCACCTCGGGCAGGCGGTTCTCCAGGGTGATGCTGATGCAGTCACCCGCGTTGGCACGCAGGATCAGCGGCTCTACAGGTACACCCGCCTTCAGCTTGCCGGTGGTGGCGTCGAGGTCGGCCTTGCGCACGTACAGGATCGCGGTCGGGTCATGCAGCGGCGCACTGTGGCCACCGATGCTGAACGGCTCGCCGTCCTCCGGGTCGACCCCGCTCACCAGCGGGATACTGGTCTTGCGGTTGTTGAATACCAGGGTACCGCCATTGGCCCTGAGCGGGCCGCCGACATGCTGGCCAATCCCGGCGGGGTCATTGATGGCGACGCCGTTGCGGTTTTCCAGGATGTCGTTGGCCAGCGCGGCGACGATCTCATAGCTGCGCTTGACCGTGGCACGGGTGCCGATGCCGTTGGGGTTGGCCGTGGTTTTCGGGCAGATGCCGTCGAAGTTCACGGTGTTGCGCATGGCTACCGGCTGCGGGTTGTTGGGCAGCGGGAACAGGTCGGCACGCTGCGCGGTGTAGTTGCGCATAATCCCCCAGATGCCGTTCCAGTAGCCTTCCAGCGCTGCGTCCAGCGAGTACAGGTAGTCACCATTGGTGGCGGCAGAACTGGAGATCATCGACACCGGTGCCATGAAGCCCAGTTGCTCGGAGATGCCGATCATCTGCGACGACTTCCAGCCCGAGTTGGAGCTGTTGCCGAAGCCCGAGCCGTTCTGCAGCCATTTCACGCCATGCAGGGTGACGTTGTGCTCCTCTTCATGGCCACCGGCGTGCATGCGCAGGCGCACGTTGTCGCCGCTGTAGGTACGCAGCATGGGCGTGAACGGGTCGCCCGGTTCGCTGCCAGCCTTATTGATGTGCGGCGGGAAGCGCGTGGTACCACCGGTGGGGCCGACCGCCGAGGTGATCGCCGATGGCGCCATGTTCATCGCCGGGATAGCGCGGTCGGTGCGGGTCTGCAGGGCGTAGCTGAGGTCGCCACCGAGGCCGTCGGCCTGCATGCCGCGCTTGCCGTCCGGGCCGACCTTGTTCGGGTCGAACACGCGCAGGGCCAGCGGTTCGTTACGGTAGTTGACGACGAACATGCCGGGGTCATCGACCGAGATGGCCTGCGGGCAAGGCCGGCTCGGGCAACCTGGGTTGATGCCGCCACGCTCCTCGACGATGGCTTCGAGCAGGTTCGACGCCTTGCCGCGCACCGGCGGGTTGATGGCGTAGCGGAAGCTGTCGGCGGTGGCCGGGAACGACTGGGCATTGGGGATGCCATCCGGGCCGGCACCGACATACACGCCCGCTTCATAAGCATGCTGGAAGTCGCTGTACTCGAGGAAGAACTCACGGTAGCTGTCGTTCTTGCCATCGCCATCGTGGTCGCCCGTCTGGATCACTGCCTGCCACGAGGTCGGGCCGCCGTCCTGGCGAGTGGCCGGGTCGTACAGCTTCTCGCCGGTTTCGGCGTGGTACCAGGTGGAACCGGCCGGTTCAGCCAGCACGGTGGCGTAGAGCCCGAGCTGCTGGTGGGTCGATGGGCCGAGGTGGTCGTGGGTGAAGATGGTGCCCAGGCCGCGGTCGACGTTGAACACGTTGACCAGCGGGTCGGCGAACCAGCGCTGCATGGCCGTGCGGGCACCGAGCCAGTCTGCCCGGCCGAAGCGGCCGAAGTACGGGTGCTGCTTGGCTTTCGGGCAGGCGGCGGTGCCGTCGCGAGTGTCACCCTCGCTGCAGTTGTTGAAGGCACGGATGGCATGCACGCGCTCGACCACACTGCCGGGCGAGAGGATGCCGTCTTCGTAGTTCCAGCCGTTGGCCGAGCCATCGGCGGCGGTCAGGTCCCACTTGGGCAGGTGGATGTGCTGGCCGATCACGTCGGTCGGGGTGCGCACCTGGTAGTCGTCCATTTCATAGAACGACGGGATCAGGTTGGTGTGCTGGTACATGGTGCAGTCGAAGGTGTTCATGCGCATCACCAGCGGCTCTGGCGGGCGCTGCTTGGTGATCACCGGCCAGGCGTCCTCCCACAAGGCGATGATGCGCGCCTGCGGGAAGTGGTAGCCGACCTTGTTGTACACCGCGTCGAACTGGATGTTGGCACCCTTGTAGATGCGCGGGCGGTCGGCGGTGAAGCTGGACGCGCCGCGGAAGTTGATGCCGGTCAGGCTTTCGCCGCTGAAGAATTCGCCAACGCCCGAAGACTGGGTCAGGCGTTTGCCACGGTCATCCATGCACGGCTCGTAGAACGGTGCGCCTGCAGTCGGCAGCGCGCCGTTGGTGCGGAAGGCCTTGGGCACCGGCTGGCTGCCGGGGATCAGCGCGTAGCTGGGGTGCTCGGCCATGGCGTGGAACTGCATGGCGGCCTGCTCGACGTCGGTGCCCTCTTCCGGCAGGTAGATCGGCTTGGCCCGGTGCACCACCTTGGAGAAATCCAGCTTGGTGGTGGTGGTCACGGCCTCACCGCCAGCGGATAGACCGTCCAGCGCGTGGCGCCCAAGGCCACCGTCCCAGCCATCGACCTGGTTGGGGTCGAGGTTGGCCCACAGGGCCTTGCCGCTGTCCTTGAGCTGCCGGGCCAGAGCCGGGTCGAGCATGTCCAGTGGCGGGGTTGGCGGGCGGTTGCCGACGCTGCTTTCCATGCCACCGATCCAGAACGGGTAGCCTGGGTTCTTCAGGGTGCCGTCAGGATTGCGGTTGGCTTCGCTGCGGTCGACCAGGGCCAGTGAACCAATTGCCTTGGCTGCGCCAGGTGGGGGGGCGTGGTCGTCATCACCGTCCATTTCAGGTGGGTTGTCGTCGTTGGTGGCGACCTGCTCGGCAGCGAGCTTGGGCACAACCACGACCTTGCCAGGCATCGGCGCCATGGCCTTGCCAGGCAATGGCACGATAGCCGGGATCGGTGTGCCGGCAACGATCTCGCCGTCGGGCAGTGCCCGTGCCCCGACAGCGGGTTTACCGCTGCGCAGTGCGAACGGGGTGCTGTGGAAGCCGTTCGCGCCTTGCCCGCTGACGTCCAGCCGGGTGCCCTCCTCGAACACGTCATGCACCCGCCACATGGCCCACATGCCCTGGGCGAAGTGCGGGTAGAAGTGGCAGTGGTAGATGGCGTCGCCGGCCACGCGGTTGCGGTTGCCCGAGCCGCCATTGGCAATTTCGTAGGTGTAGCCGACACCCGCACCGATGCCCTGGGCATCGATGTAGTCGGAGTTGTCGTCATTGGGGTTGAACAACCACTGGTGCCCGTGCAGGTGGAAGATGTGCTGCTCGTGGCCGTTGTGGGTGTTGCGGAACTTGGTGAAATCACCGATGTAGCTGTGATGCACGTTGGCAGGTTCCGCCGGGTACAGGGCCATGCTGGCCTTGACGCCGGTGGCGCTGGCCGGCGGCACTTCGCCGGGGCGGATATGTTCGAGGCCGACGTTGGCCGGCACATCGACCAAGGTGCCGACATCGCCCACGGTGTGCGCACTGAGGAAGAACTCTTCGTAGGCGCACGACAGGCAGTCATGCATCGGCCCCACGCCCAGGCGGTTGGCGACCACCTCGGCGCCCATGCCGCCGGAGCCGTAGTTGATCATGAACGAGTCGCGTGCCGGTTCCAGCACATGCCCCATGACCGGGTCGGCCCAGTAGCCGGGGAAGGCCTGGGTGCCGGCCACTTCGTCGGCGAACTGCGAGGCGAAGTCGCGGAACGCCTCGAGCCGGTTGGGCAGTGCCGGGTTGCGCTTGCCGATGTTTTCCAGCGGATAGGTGGACTTGGGGAAGCTACCATCAGGGTTGGGGCCCATGACGATGGCATCGGTTTCGCTGTTGAGGATCTCGTTGCCGTCGATCATTGCAATGATCGGCTTGCCGGCCTTGCCCTCGGTCACCCACGGCTCGCGCTGCGGGTAGCGGGCCTCGTAGTCGATCACTGGCTGGCCGGTGGCGGTACGCCCGGTGGTGGCCAGGCGCATTTCCTCTTCAGTCAGGGTGTTGCGGTAGGTGCGCCCACCTTTGGGCACCACCACCACCTGGCCGAACAGGCCGTTGGCGACGTTACCGGCAGTCCCCTCGCCGCCGAAGGTGGCGGCCTTGCTGGTGGCAGCAAACGCCCCTTCGCGTTCGGCATACAGGGTGTAGCTGCGAGTGCTGCCCGGGCTTACCAGGAAGTTGCCGTTGCGGCCGGTGTTGGCGGAGATGTCGGCAATGCTGTTGACCGCCTGCAGGCCGTTGACCTGGAAGCCGACCATGCGCTCGGCCACCTGCTCATCGGCGACAAAGCCTTCACCGGCTTCGTTCTCGACCTCGGTCTGCGGCCCCCCTTCGCCCTCAGGCACTTCGGCTTCAATGCCATGCTTGTTGGGGTTGGCCCTGTAGTCGAGCAGGTTGGTGAGGTTGACCGTGAGGCAGTCCCCGGCGGCTACGCGCAGCACGATCGGCCGTGGGCGCTTGTCGGGGCGCAGGGTGACCTTGCCCGGCACGGCGGCCCCGCCCTTGCTCAGCGGTACCTGGCGCTCATCCACCACATCCTCGCGCAGGGCGTAGATCATGCCGTTGGCGTTCTGCGCACCAAGGCGGTTGAACATCAGTGGCTGGTCCAGGGCCACCACATTGGCCACCAGGGTGCGCTGGCACTGCACGGCAGCCTCGCTGGTCGCTTCCCAGCCAAACAAGGCCAAGACAAGTGATGTCAGGACGGGGCCTTTGTTCGGGATCGACATGCTGCACCTCCGGGACACAGGGACACTGTGGAGGGTTTCAGCAAGGTGTGTGCCATTTGCGAATGGCTTTTTATTTCAGTGACTTAGGTGCGTAGCGCAACAGATTGGGGAGGATTCCCCATGGCAATTCCCCGAATCGGGGGATGATAGGCATTGTCGTTTCCACGTCGAAGAATGCTACAAAGCGTTGAGAAGCGTCCAACTGCTCCGAGAATTGATTCCTCGATAGTGTTCGGGGTCTGCGTGATTGCGCCTGATCGCCATGCATCCGACCACTACGAGCAATCAGCCGATGAGTGACGCCCCTGTCAGCCGCGCCCCCACGCTGCAGCACTCCGCCTACACCCTGCGCGCCTTGCGCCCTGGTTATGCCTAGGTGTTCATGAAAGGCACCCAACGCGATGGGCTGGGTCTGGGCCGACACCTGTGAAACCCATGCCAAGGCACTCTGGATCGCCTACAGCCCGCCCCTGTGGCCCCCTACCTTGACAGCACGCATCACCGGTTCGCTGGCCATGCGCAAGTGGCGCAAGCGGCACATGCGCCAAGCCTTCATGCCCTGGCGCGCCACTGCCGCTACACCCAACCGAAGATCCCTGCCGTGGTGCTGCTCATCGATGCCGAAGGCATGGCCCTGGACCTGAGCCTGTCGGTGTCAGCCTACCCGCACCAGATGGGTGACCTGATGCCCGCCGAGCAGCTGCTGGTACATCATCTGCCTACTTTTCAACGTGCGGGCAGCACCTGCACCGCCTGAGGCGTTTGAAGAGGTGCCTGTTCAATGAACCAGGCGCAAACCCAAATGACCCACGCAACTGATGGCTAAAACAAGCCGATTCACGGTTCACAGGGCCGCCAGTAACCCTTCGTCGGCACACGTAAAAAAATCCATGAAAATCACTGAAACAAGTTGAACATCCAGCTCCGGCAAGCTTCAAAACGTTGATACGTGCCATCCTTTTGCCAGGAGCCTGACACCTATGCCCATCCAGCCTAACCTGCTGTGCCAACGCCCAGGAATCCAGCAGCCATGAACATGAAGATGCCTGGCCGCGCGCCCAATTCCAGTTTGCAGCTCGATTACGTCCGCGACACCCTGTTCGGCCCCGTGGCTTTGAGCGTTGAATGCCAATGCCAAATGGCGGCCCTCAGCCTGCAGGGCCGCCCTGCCCTGCGCCTGCACATCTGCCCGCCGCTGCCGGACAAGGTCGAGCGCGCGCACAGCGTGGCATTCGTATGGGACGGTCAAAGTTATCGTGGCGTGGTCCGTGACCATGGCAAATGCGGCGATGGCGGCCTGAACCTGCTGCTGGAGCTGCAATAAGCCGATCAACGGCGGCGCAGCGGGCTGAACCTGACGCAAACGGTGGATCTCCATAACTACAAAGGCCTAGCCTTCTGGAGAACGCCATGAACAGCCCGTTGCTCAAGCTCTTCACCCACCCCTCCGACGCCTGGATCGAGATCCGCCGCGCCGAGGAGGACCACCCGCAACAGTACCTGCCGCGCTTGTTGGCGCTGGCCCTGATCCCTGCCCTGTGCCTGTTCGTCGGCACCACTACCTTCGGTTGGAGCCTGGCCGCACAAGAGCGGGTGCAATTGAGCATGGCCAGCGCCGCTCAACTGGCCGGGCTGCTGTATGCCACCACCGTGGTCGGGGTAATGTTGATGGGGGTGATGATCCGCTGGATGTCACGTGGTTTCGACACGCAACCGACGCTCAATCAATGCATAGGCTTCGCCGCCTATTGCGCCACGCCGTGGTTCTTCGCCGGCATCGTCGGCCTGCTGCCGATTCGCTGGTTGGCACTGCTGGTGCTGGTTGCCGCTTCAGCCTACGCCACACTCCTGTTGTACGGCGGCTTGCAAACCTTCCTGCGCCTGCGCAAGGAGCAGGCCATGCTGTTTTCCAGCTGCGTCTGGGGCGTGGGGCTGTTGTTGCTGGTGACCATCCTGGTGGCAATGATCCTGTTCTGGTCCGGTCTGACGCCGGAATACGTGCGCCCGGCCAGCCTCGGCTGACCGGGGCACTTCGGTGCTCAGGCGATGGCCCTGAGTGCCGCCGGGTGGCTGTCTCGCAGGGTGTGCAGTTGGCCGACCAGGTGCACCAGGTCACGGCAACTGTTCAAGCTCTGCAGCGAAACCCCGGAGAGGGTGACGCCCTTCTCCAGGTTTTGCCCCTGACCCAGGCGAATGGTCAGGGTGGTGCCGTCCGGGCAGCTGACTTCGCAGCGATCTGGCAGACAGGCCTGCTCGATGATCTGCCGCATTTCCAGCATCGAAACTCCAATCAACGCCATGTTACGACCCTCTCTGTACTGGATGGCCTGTTATGTGTGAGTACGCCTTTGGCAGGCAGGGTGCCAATTGATATTGCTCATGCCCAAGCGGCCGTCCATGCGCCGGGGCAATGATCGTGCAAAGAATCCTTTAGCACCTTAGTGGAAGAACGACTAGAGGCCTTGCCTGTTCGATCGAATGCGAGCACTTCGCGACAGGCGGTCACCCTTTTTTATCAGCCAATGACGCCCATAGATGCTGCGCGGCATATGCGCGCCAAGGGCGCCAGGCCAAGGCGCGCTCGGCCAGTTGAGCGTCAGGCCCTTCCAGCAGGCGTAACGCCTTGACCAATGCCACATCGCCCAGCGGCAATGCATCATGGGCACCTGCTTGGCGCAGTGCCAGGTAGTGGGCACTCCAGGGACCGATCCCTTTCAGGCGGCAGAGGTTGGCCAGCAGCGGTTCCAGCGCCTGGCCCGTTCGTAGCAATGTTGGCTGCGCCAGTAACGCTCGCGCCAAAGTACCAAGGGTGGCAGCGCGTGCGCGGGGCATGCCCAGGTTTTCCAGGTCGGCGTTGGCGAGCGCATTCGACGTCGGGAAGACATGTGTCAGGCCAACGGCCGGCAGACGCAACGGCTGGCCGTGGCGCGCCACCAGGCGTCCGGCCAGGGTCATGGCACCGGCCACGCTGATCTGCTGACCCAGCACCGTGCGCATGGCTTGTTCGCAGGCGTCCCAGCCTTGCGGCACGCGCAGGCCTGGGTGGGCGGCGAGCAGCCTGGCCATCAACGGGTCGCGGGACAGCTCGGCAGCAATGCGTGCGGGGTCGGCGTCAAGGTCGAAGAAGCGGCGGATGCGGGAAATCAGGGCGGGGACGAACCGGGCAGGCACGCCGCTGAAGCGGATGAACAGGCGGTCGCCATTAGCCGGCCTGGCTTCGAGCACAGCGTGCTTGCCGGCCACGGTGAAACTGCGGCGATAGGTGCCATCGCGGAAGGTTTCGATACCAGGGATGCAGCGGGCGGCCAGGAAGGCCAGCGTGGAAGGCCAGTGGTAGGGTGTGGGATAGCGCAGCCACACGGTGTGCTGGCCAGAAGCGCTGAGTGAACGGTGCACGGCGTGCAAGTGGGACAGAGGCATCGCTGCATCATGCCAAGTTTTGTGTCGCTTGTACCGACGTATTCGCGGGTAAACCCGCTCCCACAGGGAACCCACATTGCTCGACCCTGTGGTCATCCGGTGGGAGCGGGTTTACCCGCGAACAGGCCGGTACAGGCAATCAATGATCGAGGCCAGCCCCCTCGCCCGCCATCTGTCCAAAGCGCCCGGCGTGGAAGTCATCGAACGACTCGGCAATCTCTGCCTGGCTATTCATCACGAACGGGCCATAGCCAACGATCGGCTCATCGATCGGTTCACCGCTGAGCAGCAGCAGGCTGGCGCCTTCGAGCGCCTCGATGGCCACATCTTCGCCACCACGTTCCAGAAGCACCAGGCTGGCCGGGCCCGCGTCACGCTCACCGTTGACTCGTACGCTGCCGCGCAGCACCACCAGCGCGGCATTACGACCTGCTGCGACTGGCAATTGCAGGTTGGCACCGGCCTTCAGGTGCATGTCCCACACGTCCATCGGCGTGAAGGTCCGCGCCGGGCCCGAATGGCCCTGATAGCCACCGGCGATCACCCGCAGGCTGCCGGCGCCGCCTTCCAGTTGCACCACGGGGATGTCCGCCGACAACAGCGTCTGGTAACCCGCCGCCGCACGCTTGTCACGTGCTGGCAGGTTGACCCACAGCTGCACCATCTCCAGCGTGCCGCCGCTGCGGGCGAACGCCGAAGAATGGAACTCTTCGTGGATGATGCCGTTGGCGGCCGTCATCCACTGCACGTCACCTGGGCCGATCAGGCCGCCGGCCCCCGTCGAGTCGCGGTGCTCCAGCTCGCCTTGGTAAACGATGGTCACGGTCTCGAACCCGCGGTGCGGGTGCTGGCCGACACCGCGACGGTCACTGGTCGAAGTGAAGTCGTAGGGGCCGGCATAGTCGAGCAACAGGAACGGGCTGATCTTGCTCGCCAGATTGTCGTAGGTGAACAGGCTGCGCACAGGGAAACCATCGCCAACCCAATGGGCGTGAGGGCTACGGTGGATACCCAGGATCTTTTTCATGAGAAGTCTCCTCTCTAAGCTGGGCTAACCTTACCAATGAGCTCAATAAGCCGGTAGCCAGCTTAAATGGCACTGATCGTCCCAATAATGGAACAGTCGCTCACGCCTGCAGAAAATCGAGCACCTTTTGCGCAGCCATCGCTGGGTCTTCCTGCATGAAGCAGTGCCCGCCCGGAACCTGAAGGGCGCTCACCTCAGGGTTCAGACTGGCCAGGCGCTGCGCCGAGTGCGGCACGAAGGGGTAGGTCTGTTCGCCATAAAGCACCAACGTGGGCACCTGGATGGAAGCCAACTGCGCCCACATGCGCGACGGGAACGAGCTGAAAATCTCAACTTCGCGGCTGGGCCGGCACTTGAGCACCACACCCTCATCGCAATCGCCAATCGCGTGCTCGACATACGCCTGCAGCGCCGCGTCGCTCCAGCCTTTGAAGATGCCACGCCCATGCAGCGATGCCCGCGCCGACTCACGGTCGGGCCAATGGCTGCACCGGCTGGCAGCCTTGCGCGCCAAGGTATGCCGGCGGTGCAAGCCGACCAGCGCAGCGGCGCCCATCACGCCGATCCTGCGCTGGCTGAACAGCACAGGGTCGAGCAATACGGCCCGGGCAAACAAGCCAGGCTGGCTGGCCAGCATCAAACCGGTGAGCACACCACCGAAACTATGCCCCACTGCGTACCGGGGAACCTCGCCATATTCCCCACGGCCGGCATCGAAGGCTTGCGCCGCAAGCGCAGCGGTACGGTTCCAGCCGCGGAAATCACCGCCATGATCGCTGTCGCCATGGCCCTGAACATCGCTGAGCCACACATCGAAATGTTCACTGAGGCTCATCAGCAGCGGCTGGTAGACCAGGCAGCAGAAGCCGTTGCCATGCAGGAAGTGCAGCAGCGGCTTGCCGCTGGCTGGCGAGCGCCAGCCACGCAAGGTAAAGCCTTCGAAGGTCTCGAAGGACCAGGGGATCAGCTGCATTGGTTTACTGCACTCGACGGTTCATGAAAACGCCGATTCTACAAACAGCAATGGGTAAAGTGAAATCACCAGCAACACGGCCATCAGGACATTGAACAGCATCAACCAGCGTGGGTTCTGCAGCAGGTTGCGCAGGGCGCTGCCGAACATCACCCATACCCCGACGCTGGGCAAGTTGACCAAAGCGAACAGTGCGGCAATTACCACCACGTTGGTCACGTAGCCTTGGGCCGGCGTGTAGGTGGTAATCGCCCCCACCGCCATCACCCAGGCCTTGGGGTTGACCCACTGAAATGCCGCAGCCCCCCAGAACCCCAGTGGCTTGCGCGCGCCTGGCGAGTCAGCGCCAAGCGGCCCTGAGGTGGCGATCTTCCAGGCCAGGTACAGCAAGTAGGCCGCACCGGTGTAGCGCAGCACGCTGTACAGCACCGGCCAGGCTTTGAACACCTCGCCAAGGCCCAGGCCCACCGCGAGCACCATGACCATGAAACCGACGCTGATACCCATGGCATGCGGGATCGAACGGCGCACCCCGAAATTCACGCCCGAGGCCAGCAGCATGGTGTTGTTAGGCCCCGGGGTGATCGAGGAAACGAAGGCAAACAGCACGAAGGCGGTCAGCAGGTCGGCAGAGGCAAGCATGGCAGGCATTCCAGAATCGTTGCAGGTGCTGTCACACTAACGGAGTCGCCCTGCTCTGCGACCGATACAGTTACCTTAAATTATGCAGATACACATTACTGTACCGCTCACCACTGAACCATCCACCCAAGAACATGGAAGCCCCTGCATGAGCCTGACCATCCGCCCCGCCGTTCGCAGTGATGCTGCGCAGATTCTCGCCTTTATCACCGAGCTGGCCGAGTACGAGCGCGCCCGTCACGAGGTAGTTGCCACCGTTACCGACATCGAGCATAGCCTGTTCGATGACGGCAGCACCGTGCACAGCCTGATCTGCGAACGCGACGGCAAGGCCATCGGCTTCGCCGTGTATTTCTACAGCTATTCCACCTGGCAGGGCCGCAACGGTATCTATCTGGAGGACCTGTACATCACCCCCGAGCAGCGCGGCGGTGGTGCAGGTCGTGATGTGTTGCGGCACATTGCGCGCGAAGCAGTGGCCAAAGGTTGCGGGCGGTTCGAGTGGAGCGTACTGGACTGGAACGAACCTGCGATCGGTTTCTACAAGTCCCTGGGGGCCGAGCCACAGGATGAGTGGGTGCGCTATCGGCTCGATGGCGACAAGCTGTTGCAGTTTGCCCAGGGTTGATCGACTGACGCTTCACCTGATCCGCGTTTACCCGCATGTCGCAACCACTTTGGCAAACCCTCTGGAGTCCACCCTTGGAACTCAGGCAACTGCGCTACTTCGTCAAGATCATCGAACACGGCAGCCTTGGCCGCGCCGCGCTCGAACTGGAGGTCGGCGTCTCCGCCCTGAGCCAGCAGATCGCCAAGCTCGAAAGCGAATTGTGCACCCGCCTGCTCAATCGCAGCAGCACGGGGGTCACGCCAACCAGCGCCGGCATGGCCTTCTTGCACCATGCCCAGCTCAGCCTGCGCCAGGCCGAGAATGCCATTCTGGCCGCCCACCGTGGACGTATGAGCGGTTACGTCACCGTCGGCCTGCCGCCCACTACCGCCACCGTGCTCGCACTACCGCTGATCAACGCCATGCGTGAGCGTTACCCCGATATCCAGCTGCACCTGGTGGAAATGCTTTCAGGGCACCTCGCCGCGCAGCTCAATGCCCGGCAGATCGACCTCGCCATCCTTTTCCAGCTCGAGGGGGGTAAACGCTGGAGCGTGACGCCGCTGCTCGACGAAAAGCTCTTCGTCATCAGCCCTCCACAGCTCCCCCACGCCCCCTCGGGCAGCAGTGTGCAGCTGGCCGATCTGGGCCAGCTGCCGCTGGTCATGCCCAGCGCCCAGCATGGCCTGCGCTCGACGTTGATGGCCGCTTTCGAACGCTTCGGCCTGGTGCCGAACATCATCATGGAAGTCGATGGCCTGGCGGTCCTGATGAACGCCGTGCGTGCCGGCCATGCCGCCACCATTCAGCCGGGCGCCGCAGCGGCGCTCAAGGGTGAAAGCGGGCTGTGTGTCGCGCAGATCAGCGACGCCCACGTCGGCCGGCGCAACCTGCTGGCAACCTTGGCGGACGATGAACTGTCACCTGCCGCACTGGCCACCCGGCGGGTGATCATCGACGTCGCGCGCCAGCTCGTCAGCCAGCAGCAATGGCCAGGCGCAACCTGGATCGAAGACGCCAGCCTTTAGTAAAACTGAACACCCCATGCCGTAGCCCGCCTTTCGGCGCCCGGCCGGCTCCCCTACTTTCTCCTCACTCGCAAGGGGCCCTTCGTTCACGCCTCCTTGCGACCGAGGAGCGAAAATGATCGATGTTCTTGTAATCGGCGGTGGCAACGCCGCCCTCTGCGCCGCGCTGATGGCCCGCGAGGCCGGTGCCAGCGTCATGCTGCTGGAAGCCGCGCCCAGGGCGTGGCGCGGCGGCAACTCGCAGCACACCCGCAACCTGCGGTGCATGCACGACGCGCCCCAGGATGTGCTGGTCGATGCCTACCCCGAAGAGGAGTATTGGCAGGACCTGCTCAAAGTCACCGGCGGCCTGACCAACGAAAAGCTGGCACGCATTGCCATCCGCGCTTCTTCCAGCTGCCGCGACTGGATGCGCCGCCATGGCGTGCATTTCCAGCCGCCGCTGTCTGGCGCCCTGCATGTGGCACGGACCAACGCGTTTTTCATGGGCGGCGGCAAGGCACTGGTGAACGCCTACTTCCGCAGTGCCGAACGGCTTGGCGTGCAGGTGCGCTACAACGCCCCGGTCAGCGATATCGAACTGCAGGGCGGCAAATTTGTCGCCGCCCACCTGGCCGCGCGCGAAGCAGAGGGTCGGCAGCTGCCTGCCGAACGTATCCAGGCCAGGGCCTGCGTGCTGGCGGCGGGCGGCTTCGAATCCAACCGTGAGTGGTTGCGTGAAGCCTGGGGCCAGAACGCCCGTGGCGAATGGCCGTCGGACAACTTCCTGATCCGCGGCACGCGCTTCAACACCGGCATCCTGCTCAAGCGCATGGGCGAACTCGGCGCCGACATCATCGGCGATCCGACCCAGGCGCACATGGTCGCCATCGACGCTCGCGCACCGTTGTATGACGGCGGTATCTGCACCCGCATCGACTGCGTGTCGCTGGGCGTGGTGGTCAACCGCGACGGCGAGCGTTTCTACGACGAAGGCGAAGACTTCTGGCCCAAACGCTATGCCATCTGGGGCCGCCTGGTGGCCGGCCAGCCGGGTCAGCAGGCTTACTCGATCATCGACCAGCAGGCCATCGGCCGCTTCATGCCACCGGTGTTCCCTGGCACCACGGCCAATACCCTGGCGGAGCTGGCGCGCAAGCTGGGCCTGCCAGAAGCGCAGTTTTGCCAGACCATCGAGGCCTTCAACAACGCCTGCCAGGTCGGCACCTTCGACCACACCGCGCTCGACGACTGCCACACCGCCGGCCTGACCCCAGCCAAGACCCACTGGGCCCGCCCGCTGGTCAAGCCGCCGTTCTACGCCTACCCGCTCAAGCCAGGCGTCACCTTCACCTATCTGGGCCTGGCCACCGACGAAACGGCCGCCGTGCATTTCGCCGGCAAGCCCAGCCCAAACCTTTTCGTCGCAGGAGAAATGATGGCCGGTAACGTACTGGGCAAGGGCTACACCGCCGGCATCGGCATGGCCATTGGCACGGCATTCGGCCGTATCGCCGGCGTCCAGGCGGCGGCCAGCGCGGGCTTCGTCGATAACCGCGAGGTGCGCCATGCAGCTGTTTGAACCACAGGCACAAAGCGAACTGATCCCGGTGCTGAATGTGCACGAAAGCGAAGTGCAGCGGCAGATGACCATCTGCAATGCCTGCCGCTACTGTGAAGGTTTCTGTGCGGTGTTTCCGGCGATGACTCGACGCCTGGAGTTCGCCCAGGCCGACATCCACTACCTGGCCAACCTCTGCCACAACTGTGGCGCCTGCCTGCACGCCTGCCAGTACGCGGCGCCCCACGCCTTCGAGGTCAACGTGCCCAAGGCCATGGCCAAGGTACGCCTGAACACCTACGTCGAATACGCCTGGCCCCGCGCCCTGGGCCGCCTGTACCAGCGCAACGGCCTGACCCTGGCGCTGGCCAGCGGCTTCGGCCTGGTGCTTTTCCTGTGCCTGAGCCTGTTGGCCATGGGCAACCTGTTCACGCCCATGCCTGGGGGCAACTTCTATGGCATTTTTGCGCACAACACCCTGGCGCTGATGTTTGGCGCGGTGTTCGGCTTTGCAGTCATCGCCTTGGGCCTGGGCGTACGGCGGTTCTGGCGCGACATCTCGCCACCTGCGGCAGACGCCAGGCTGAAATCTGCCGCTGCACTGGAAGCGACGGCCAGCGTGGCCAAGCTCAAGTATCTGGACGGTGGCCATGGCGAGGGGTGCAACGACGCCGATGACCGCTTCACCTTGTGGCGGCGGCGCTTCCACCACCTGACCTTCTACGGCTTCCTGCTGTGCCTGGCCGCCACCGCCAGCGCAACGCTCTACCACTACCTGCTGGGCCTGGCGGCGCCCTACCCGGTGCTGAGCCTGCCGGTGATGCTCGGCATCGCCGGCGGCATCGGCCTGCTGGTAGGCCCTGCCGGGCTGCTGTACCTCAACCTGCAGCGCAACCCCGCCCACGGCGACAGCGAGCAGAAGCCCATGGACATCGGTTTCATCGCCCTGCTGTTGCTGGTCAGCGCCAGCGGCCTGGCCCTGCTGGCGTTTCGAGAAACCAGCGCCCTTGGCCTGCTGCTGGCCCTGCACCTGGGGCTGGTGATGGCGTTCTTCCTGACCATGCCCTACGGCAAGTTCGCCCACGGCATCTTCCGCAGCGCCGCGCTACTCAAGCACGCCATCGAGAAACGCCAGCCCAACCCGATCAATGCCGGCAGCGACTGAACATCGCGCCCCGCCTCAAAAAACAACAAAAGCGAGCAAAACGGTAGCCATGATGAAAACAACAACACAGACCAGGGGTGCCAAGCTGGGCGCCATCCTGCGGGTCACCAGCGGCAATTTCCTCGAGCAGTTCGATTTCTTTCTGTTCGGTTTCTATGCCACCTACATATCCCAGACGTTCTTCCCGGCCACCAGCGAGTTCGCTTCATTGATGATGACCTTCGCGGTGTTCGGCTCAGGCTTTCTGATGCGCCCGTTGGGGGCCATCGTGCTGGGCGCCTACATCGACAAGGTCGGCCGGCGCAAAGGGCTGATCGTGACGCTGTCGATCATGGCCACTGGCACCGTGCTGATCGCACTGGTGCCGGGTTACGCCAGCATCGGCATCCTCGCCCCGCTGCTGGTGCTGCTGGGGCGGCTGTTACAGGGCTTTTCCGCCGGCGCCGAACTGGGAGGCGTTTCGGTCTACCTCTCTGAAATCGCCACGCCGGGGCGCACCGGCTTCTACACCAGCTGGCAATCGGCGAGCCAGCAAGTGGCGATCGTCGTCGCCGCGGCACTGGGCTTCGCCCTCAATGCCTGCATGGCAACCCACGAAGTGGCCAGCTGGGGCTGGCGTATCCCGTTCTTCATCGGCTGCGTGATCATCCCGTTCATCTTCATCATCCGCCGCTCGTTGCAGGAGACCGAAGCATTCAAGGCGCGCGGGCACCACCCGGGCGCTGCCGAGGTGTTCCGCTCGATGTGCGACAACTGGCGCACGGTGCTGGCCGGCGGCTTGCTGGCGGCAATGACGACCACCACGTTCTACCTGATCACGGTCTACACCCCGACCTTCGGCAAGACCGTGCTGCAACTGAGCACCACCGAGAGCCTGATGGTGACCTTGCTGGTCGGGGTCAGCAACTTCATCTGGCTGCCCATCGGCGGCGCCCTTTCCGACCGCATCGGCCGGCGCCCGCAGCTGTTGGCGATTTCCCTGCTGTGCGTGGTCAGCGCCTACCCGGCCATGCACTGGCTGGCCGAGGCCGCCAGCTTCGAGCGCCTGCTGGCAGTATTGCTGTACTTCTCTTTCTTCTTCGGTATGTACAACGGCGCCATGGTCGCGGCGCTGACCGAGGTGATGCCGGCGAATGTGCGTGTGGTCGGGTTCTCTCTGGCCTTCAGCCTGGCCACCGCGCTGTTTGGCGGTTTCACGCCGGCCGTTTCGACGCTCTTGGTGCAGGCCACCGGAGACAAGGCATCGCCGGCTTACTGGCTGATGTTCGCAGCGGTATGCGGATTTACCGCAACGACCGTGCTGTATCGCCGAGCCAAGCCGGTAGCGGCCAGTACCTGCTGAGTCCCGATTGCCAAGCGGTGGTGCCAGCAGGTTCAGCTGCTGGCTCGCATCCGGTGCATCAGCACCCCGACCAACAGCACATTGGTCAGCGCCAGCAGGCACAGGGTCAGCAACACCCCCATCGAGCCAAAGTGCTCGAACAGAAAGCCCCCCACCACTGGCGTGAGTGCCTGTCCGATCAGCGACGGCCGCGACATGCGGCCCATCAACAACACATACTGCGCTGGCGGCATCATCGCCAGCGGCAGCAGCCCCCGTACGATCGCCCGCAGGCCATTGCCGCAGCCGAACACCAGCAACCCCACCGCCGTGGCTGCCGGCATAAAGGTCACCATCAGCAGCCCCGCCAGTACCAGGCTCACCCAGGCCAGCGCGGTCCAGATCGGGTGGCGCTTGCCCGCCAGGATCTGCAGCACCCGCGATGCCACCTGGCTGGGGCCGAGCATCGCCGCCAGGCCGATGGCCACCGGCAGCGAATGCCCCAGGCCCTGCAGCACGGCCACCAGCTGCACGGCGATGGCGGTCATGATGATCGCACCGATGGCGAACATGCAGGTCAGCAGCAGGTACAGCGCGCGGTCCACGCCGGGCGCTTCGCCTGCTGCCTGTGCCTTGGCCGGCACTTCGACCCGGCCGCCCGCAGGCAGCACCCGCCAGTACAGCGGCGCGACCACCACGATCAGCACCAGCGCATAGCACACGCACGTCGCCCGCCAGCCAATGTGTTCGATGGCCAGGGCCACGGTTGGCCAGGACAGGGTCGAGGCGAAGCCGGCAATCAGGGTGATGCCGGTGATGGCCTTGCCCGCACCTTCGCCATACAACCCGCCGAGGGTGGCGAACAGCGCTTCATACAAGCCCATGGCCATGCCGATGCCGATCACCGCCCAGGCAAGCAGGAACAGGCCGAGGTCGTGGCTGGCGGCCATGATCAGCAGCCCTACCGCCACCACCGCGCCGCTGGCGGCCATTTGCGGGCGGCCACCATGGCGGGCGACCAGGCGGCTGGACCAGGGGGCGAACAGCGCCGAGACCATCAAACTCAGGGACAGCGCACCGTAGACCCACTGGCTGGGCCAGCCGGTATCGCGGCTGATCGGGTCGGCCATTACCGCCATGAGGAAGAATGAGCCGCCCCAGACCAGGATTTGCAGCACGCCGAGGAGGACGATACCGAGGGGGCCAGGGAGGCGGTGGTAGGTGTGCAAGGCGGGGCCTATTTCAGTTGCTGTGCGAAGGTGTCTGCACTGACCCCTTCGCGGGCAAGCCCCCTCCCACAGGTATTGCACAGGCCTTGAGAAGTGCATGGATCCTGTGGAAGCGGGCTTGCCCGCGAAGGGGCCGGCACTGCAGTTAGAGCGCTTACCCGCAAGCCTCGTCACATGCCCGCCATCGATGATGGATCCCGACATATCATTGCGCGTGATAATAACCTTCGCTCCGTTCGATTCGTGCGTCACGCGCAAGACACTCACACTCCGCCCACTACTAATACATTGGCGGAGTTCTCCATGGATCACTCACTCAAACCCTTGCGCTTCCCACTCGCTGCTCTGGCAGTGGTGGTGCTCGGCGCTTGTGGCCGCACCCCCGACGCCGTGCAGGCTCCCGCCGCGCCCAAGGTCAGCGTCGCCAAGGTCATCGAGCAACCGATCAACGAATGGGACGAGTTCACCGGCCGGCTTGAAGCGCCAGAAACCGTCGAAGTGCGCCCACGGGTCTCGGGCCAGATCGACCTGGTCGGCTTCACCGAAGGTGCCCAAGTCAAGAAAGGCGACCTGCTGTTCCAGATCGACCCGCGCCCGTTCCAGGCTGAAGTCCGCCGCCTCGAAGCACAGCTGCAACAGGCCAAGGCCACCGCCATCCGCAGTGCCAACGAAGCCCGCCGTGGCGAGCGCCTGCGCGACAGCAATGCCATCTCCGCCGAGCTTGCCGAATCGCGCAGCAGCGCCGCCGCCGAAGCCCGCGCCGGGGTCGATGCGATCCAGGCCCAGCTCGACCTGGCCCGCCTGAACCTCAGCTTCACCCGCGTCACCGCGCCGATCAGCGGCCGCGTCAGCCGCGCCGAATTCACCGCCGGCAACATCGTCACTGCCGATGTCACGCCGCTGACCAGCGTGGTTTCCACCGACAAGGTGTACGCCTACTTCGACGCCGACGAGCGCGTGTACCTCAAGTACAACCAGCTGGCGCGCGACGGCCAGCGTGGTCAGAGCACCCCGGTGTACCTGGGCCTGACCAGCGAAACCGGTAACCCGCACCTGGGCCAGATGAACTTTGTCGACAACCAGGTCAACCCGCGCACCGGCACCATCCGTGGCCGCGCCGTGTTCGACAACCGTGACGGCCAGTTCACCCCAGGCCTGTATGCCCGCCTGAAGCTGGTCGGCAGCGCCCAGTACGACGCCGTGCTGATCAACGACGAAGCGGTCGGTACCGACCTTGGCAAGAAGTTCGTGCTGGTCATGGACAAGGACAACAAGGCCGCCTACCGCGCCGTGGAACTGGGGCCGAAGCTCGAAGGCCTGCGCATCGTCCGTAGCGGCCTGGCCAAGGACGATCGCATCGTGGTCAAGGGCCTGCAGCGCGTGCGCCCTGGCTCGCCAGTGACCCCGGAAGAAACACCCATGGCCAGCGAGCAGACGCTTGCCGCCCTCGCCCAGCAGCGCCAGGCCCTCGAGGCCAGCAACCAGGCGCACAAGGTAGCGGGCTCCACCGAAAAAGTCGCCAGCGCCCAGGCGCCACGCGGTTAAGGGACCACACCGATGAACTTTTCGAAATTCTTCATTACCCGGCCCATCTTCGCCGCAGTGCTGTCGCTGGTGCTGCTGATTGCGGGCTCGATCTCGCTGTTCCAGCTGCCCATCAGCGAATACCCCGAAGTGGTACCACCGACCGTGGTGGTGCGCGCCAACTTCCCCGGTGCCAACCCCAAGGTGATCGGTGAGACCGTTGCCGCGCCACTGGAACAGGCCATCACCGGTGTCGAGAACATGCTGTACATGTCCTCGCAGTCCACTGCCGACGGCAAGCTGACCCTGACCATCACCTTCGCCCTGGGCACGGACCTTGACAATGCCCAGGTGCAGGTGCAGAACCGCGTCACCCGTACCCAGCCCAAGCTGCCGGAGGAAGTGACGCGGATCGGTATCACCGTCGACAAGGCGTCGCCCGACCTGACCATGGTCGTGCACCTGACCTCGCCGGACAAACGCTACGACATGCTCTACCTGTCCAACTACGCCATCCTCAACATCAAGGATGAGCTGGCACGCCTGGGCGGCGTCGGCGACGTGCAGCTGTTCGGCATGGGCGACTATTCGCTGCGCGTGTGGCTCGACCCGAACAAGACCGCTTCGCGCAACCTGACTGCCAGCGACGTGGTGGCCGCCATCCGCGAGCAGAACCGCCAGGTCGCCGCCGGCCAGCTGGGCGCCCCGCCCGCCCCCGGTTCGACCAGCTTCCAGCTGTCGATCAACACCCAGGGCCGCCTGGTCAACGAGGAAGAGTTCGAGAACATCATCATCCGCGCCGGTGCCGATGGTGAAATCACCCGCCTGAAGGACATCGCCCGGGTCGAGCTCGGTTCCAGCCAGTACGCCCTGCGCTCGCTGCTGAACAACCAGCCGGCGGTGGCCATCCCGATCTTCCAGCGCCCGGGCTCCAACGCCATCGAGATCTCCGACGAAGTGCGGGCAAAGATGGCCGAGCTGAAGAAGGACTTCCCGGAAGGCATGGACTACAGCATCGTCTATGACCCGACCGTGTTCGTCCGTGGCTCCATCGAAGCCGTGGTGCACACGCTGTTCGAAGCGCTGGTGCTGGTCGTGCTGGTGGTCATTCTGTTCCTGCAGACCTGGCGCGCCTCGATCATCCCGCTGCTGGCCGTACCCGTTTCGCTGATCGGCACCTTTGCGGTGATGCACCTGTTCGGCTTTTCGCTCAACGCCTTGTCACTGTTCGGCCTGGTGTTGGCCATCGGTATCGTGGTGGACGACGCCATCGTCGTGGTGGAGAACGTCGAACGCAACATCGGTCTGGGCCTGAAACCGCTTGAAGCCACGCAGAAGGCCATGAGTGAAGTGACCGGGCCGATCATCGCCACGGCGCTGGTGCTGTGCGCGGTGTTCGTGCCTGCCGCGTTCATTTCCGGCCTTACCGGGCAGTTCTACAAGCAGTTTGCGCTGACCATCGCCATTTCCACCGTGATCTCGGCATTCAACTCGCTGACCCTGTCGCCAGCACTGGCTGCCGTGCTGCTCAAAGACCACCATGCGCCCAAAGACCGTTTCTCGCGGTTCCTGGAGCGGCTGCTGGGCAGCTGGCTGTTCGCCCCGTTCAACCGCTTCTTCGACCGGGCCAGCCACCGCTACGTGGGCGGCGTGCGCCGGGTTATCCGCTCCAGCGGCATCGCCCTGTTCATCTATGCCGGGCTGATGGGCCTGACCTACCTAGGCTTCTCCAGCACCCCGACCGGTTTCGTCCCGGCGCAGGACAAGCAGTACCTGGTGGCCTTCGCCCAACTGCCTGACGCCGCCAGCCTCGACCGCACCGAGGCGGTGATCAAGCGCATGAGTGAAATCGCCCTGGAGCAACCGGGCGTGGCCGATTCGGTGGCCTTCCCGGGCCTGTCGATCAACGGGTTCACCAACAGCCCGAACAGCGGCATCGTGTTCACCCCGCTCAAACCGTTCGACGAGCGCAAGGACCCGAGCCAGTCGGCCGCGGCCATCGCTGCCGCGCTGAACGCCAAGTTCGCTGACATCCAGGACGCTTACATCGCGATCTTCCCGCCACCGCCCGTGCAAGGCCTTGGCACCATCGGCGGCTTCCGCCTGCAGATCGAAGACCGCGGCAACCTGGGCTACGAAGCGCTGTACAAAGAGACCCAGAACATCATCGCCAAGAGCCACAACGTGCCGGAGCTGGCGGGCTTGTTCACCAGCTACCAGGTCAACGTGCCGCAAGTCGATGCCGCCATCGACCGGGAAAAGGCCAAGACCCACGGCGTGGCGATCACCGACATCTTCGACACCCTGCAGGTCTACCTGGGCTCGCTGTACACCAACGACTTCAACCGCTTTGGCCGCACCTACCAGGTCAACGTCCAGGCCGAGCAGCAGTTCCGCCTCGATGCCGAGCAGATCGGCCAGCTGAAGGTGCGCAACAACCTCGGCGAGATGATCCCGCTGGCGACCTTCCTCAAGGTCAGCGACACCTCTGGCCCTGACCGGGTAATGCATTACAACGGCTTCATCACCGCCGAGATCAACGGCGCTGCTGCCCCAGGGTACAGCTCCGGCCAGGCCGAGGCGGCAATCGAGAAACTGCTCAAGGAAGAGCTGCCCAACGGCATGACCTTCGAGTGGACCGACCTCACCTACCAGCAGATCCTCTCCGGCAATACCGCGCTGTTCGTGTTCCCGCTGTGCGTGCTGCTGGCGTTCCTGGTGCTGGCCGCGCAGTACGAAAGCTGGAGCCTGCCGCTGGCGGTGATCCTGATCGTGCCGATGACCCTGCTGTCGGCCATCACCGGGGTGATCGTGTCCGGTGGCGACAACAACATCTTCACCCAGATCGGCCTGATCGTGCTGGTGGGCCTGGCGTGCAAGAACGCGATCCTGATCGTCGAGTTCGCCAAGGATGAACAGGCCAAGGGCCTCGACCCGCTGGCTGCGGTGCTGGAAGCCTGCCGCCTGCGTCTGCGGCCGATCCTGATGACCTCGATCGCATTCATCATGGGTGTGGTACCGCTGGTGTTCAGCTCCGGAGCCGGCTCGGAAATGCGCCATGCCATGGGTGTGGCGGTGTTCTCGGGGATGATCGGCGTGACTGTGTTCGGCCTGTTCCTGACCCCGGTGTTCTTCTTCCTGATCCGCCGCTTCGTCGAGCGTCGCCAGGCCCGCAAGGCCGAGCCCGCGCACGTGCTGGAGAACCACGCATGAACCTGCTCAAACCACTGACACCGAGCCTGCTGGCGCTGGCCCTGGCGGCCTGCGCGGTAGGCCCGGACTACAAGACCCCGGACACCGAACCTGCGCATTTCGACAGCACTGATGTGCAGGCCAAGGCCTTTGACCGCAGCCGCTTCGAAAGCGTGTGGTGGAAGCAGTTCGACGACCCGGTGCTGAACCAGCTGGTGCAGGCATCGCTAGACGGCAACCGCGACCTGCGCGTGGCGTTCGCCCGGCTCAAGTCGGCTCGGGCGATCCGCGATGACGCCGCCAACGACCAGTTCCCGGTGGTCACCAGCCGCGCCAGCAGCGAGATCGGCAAGGGCCAGGTGCCCGGCCAGACCACCCAGCGGGTCAACCAGGAACGGTACGACCTGGGCCTGGACATGGCCTGGGAACTTGACCTGTTCGGCCGCATCCAGCGCCAGATCGAGGCCAGCGAAGCCCAGGAAGCGGCGGCCCAGGCCGACCTGCAACAGCTGCAGGTCAGCCTGATCGCCGAACTGGTTGACGCTTACGGCCAGCTGCGTGGTGCGCAACTGCGCGAGAACATCGCCGTGGCCAACCTCAAGACCCAGCAGGAATCACGCAACATCACCGTGACCCTGCGCGATGCCGGGGTCGGCAACGAACTCGACGTGGTGCGCGCCGATGCCCGCCTGGCGGGTGTCGAAGCCACCGTACCGCAACTGCAGGCCGAACAGGCCAGGGCGCGGCACCGCATCGCCACGTTGCTTGGCCAGCGCCCGGATGCACTGAGCGTGGACCTGTCGCCCAAGGCCTTGCCGGCCATCGCCAAGGCCTTGCCGGTGGGCGACCCCGGCGAGCTGCTGCGCCGTCGCCCGGATATCCGCAGCGCCGAGCGCCAGCTGGCCGCTGCCACCGCCAATATCGGTGTGGCCACCGCCGACCTGTTCCCTCGGGTGAGCCTCAGCGGCTTCCTCGGCTTTACCGCCGCCCGTGGCTCGCAGATCGGATCTTCTGCAGCCAATGCCTGGGCACTGGGCCCAAGCATCACCTGGGCCGCCTTCGACCTGGGCAGCGTGCGGGCCCGCCTGCGCGGCGCCAAGGCTGAAGCCGAAGGCGCCTTGGCCAACTATGAACAGCAGGTGCTGCTGGCCTTGGAAGAATCGGCCAACGCCTTCAGCGACTACGACAAGACCCAGCAGCGGCTGTTGTCGCTGATGCGCCAGAGTGACGCTAGCCGCAAGGCCGCCGACCTGGCGTCGGTGCGTTACCGCGAGGGTACTGTGGATTACCTGGTGCTGCTCGATGCCGAACGCGAACGCCTGAGCGCCGAAGACGCCCAGGCCCAGGGCGAGGTCGAGCTGTATCGCGGCATCGTCTCGATCTACAAGGCCCTCGGTGGCGGCTGGCAGCCGGAGACCGTCGCCAGCGCACGTTGACCCGCCCCGTTTCAACGACTCCTTTGGTTGGTTCCTCCCCCAACCGTTTGCCCCGCTGGCCCTGGCCTGCGGGGCTTTTTTATTACCCCTGGGTGCCCATGCGGCTTGCAGCTCGGGGCTTTCTGCCCCAAGCTCTGCCTTCCCACAGCCATGGATCGCTGCGCCCGATGCCCAGACGCCACAGCTACTTGATCGCCGTACTGCTGCTGATTCTGGTGTCCATCGCCATCGTTTTCCTGCGCCGCGACGACAAGCCCGCTGCGCCGGTACTGCCGCCGCACAGCTATGGCAAGGCGCTTCGCCAGGCCCATGATGGCCTGCCAGGTGCCGCCCGGGTGCTGTATCAGCAACTGCAGCGTGATGACCTGACACCCATCCGCCGCGCCGCACTTTATGCCGAGTTGCCCAACTACCCCTCACCACAGGCACTGAAACTGGCCCGCCTGGACCTGGAAAACGATGACCCGCTGGTACGCCGGGCAGCCATTGCCAGTATCCGCAAGCTGTTGCCGCCCTCCCAGCGCAGCCTGGTGCTGGGGCCATTGCTGGACGATGACGAACAGAGCGTGCGCTTCGCGGCAGTGGATGCCTTGCTCGGCCTCGACCCCGATGCCATTGGCCTGTATTTCGGCCCGTTGCAGGCCGCGCTGGAGCAGTATCAGCAGGCTCTGGAAAAACAACCCGATGACGCCGAGGCCCAAGTGCATCTGGCCCGCCTGTACTTGCACGAAAATGATTACGACCCGGCGGCTGCAGCCCTGCAGCGCAGCCTCGCCTTGGCCCCGAATGGCCTCGACGCCCTGGCCACCCAGGTGCGCTTGCTGGAACGCCAGGGCCACCATGACCAATCCCGTCAGGTGCTTGCCAATGCCTTGGCGCTGCGCCCGGACTCGGCGTTCCTGCAATACGAACTGGGGCTGTGGTTGATCCGCCACGACCAGCGTGAATACGCCCTGCTCGCCTTGTCGCGCGCGGTTGAACTGGAGCCGGAAAATACCGATTACCGCTATACCCTGGCGGTGACCTTGCACGATCTGGATCAGGCCGATGCCGCGCAGAAACAGCTGGAAACCCTGCTCAGCCGCCAACCGGCCAATCGCCGGGCGCGGGTGCTGCTGATCCAGTACTGGAAGGAAACCGGCCAACTGCAGAATGTCCAGGTCTTGCTGGCCGAGCTGGAGCGGCAGAACCCGGATGATCCCTTCCTGCAACAGGGGCTGTAGATTGCGTTGAACCCTGGGCGAATGCCCGTGGTCCAGTGGGTATCGGGACCATTGAAGGTAGCAAGGACACAAACCGACCTTGCCCACCGTTTCAGGAGAATCGCATTGACCAGTCCGTTAACGATGGACGAACGTGCACTGATCCTGGCACCGGATCTGCTAGCCAGCAATACTTCAACGTTGTTGGCGGCTGCTGGTGTCGACTGCTTGTGCGCGCCGGATATCGCCGGGCTGCAAGCGTGCCTGCTAGAAGGCGCTGGGCTGGCGATCATCGCCGAACAGGCGCTTAACGTCGAAGCAGCCACCCTCTTGCAGGGTTACATCGATCAACAGCCGGTCTGGTCGGACCTGCCAATCGTGTTATTGACATGCACGCCAGCGGCTACCCCCTCTGCGGCCAACCGCGCGCTGGGCAACCTGACCCTGCTTGCCGTACCTTTCGAAGATGGGGGCTTGCTGGATCTGGCCCAGAAAGCGTTACGCAACCGCCGCCGTCAATACCTGGCGCGCGACCACATACACGACTTGCAACAGCGCCTGGATGCACATAGCGAGCAACAACGTGCCACCGACCATGCCGTGCAGCAGACCCGCAAGATGGAGGCAATCGGCCAATTGGCCGGCGGTGTCGCGCATGACTTCAACAACTTGCTGACCAGCATAGGGGGCAGTTTCGAGCTGGTTGATCGGCGCCTGAAACAGGGGCGCAGTGAGGGCGTTGAAGGGATTCTGCGCATGGGCCAGGAAGCCGTGTCACGTGCAGCTGTACTGACCCATCGCTTGCTGGCGTTTTCGTCCAGACAGTCGCTGCACAGCCAGCGCATAGACTTGCTCGCGCTGCTGGAACCGGAGCGCCTCGAAGCCATTATTGGCCAAGGCGTGAGCCTGCACCTTGCCCTGCCTGAAGACCTCTGGGCAGTGCAGGCGGACGACAAGCAATTGCAAGAGGCGGTGAACAACCTGCTGGTCAATGCCTGCGAGGCCATGCCCAATGGCGGCACGTTGCGTATAGAAGCGAGCAATCAGCAGGTTGACGCGCTACAGGTCGCCGGCGATGGGCCAGACAAGGGTGAATATGCCCGCCTGAGCATCATCGATAATGGGCAAGGCATGTCACAGAGCACTCTGGAGCATGCGTTCGAGCCCTTTTTCAGCACCAAACCCGTGGGCCAAGGTATTGGCCTTGGGCTGTCGATGGTTTACGGCTTCAGCAAGCAGTCCCACGGCCATGTGGCGCTGTTCAGCGAGATCGGCCACGGCACACAAGTGGACCTTTACCTGCCACGCCACCTTGGCCCGCAACCACCTCTGGCACCCGAACCGCGCTCATCGCCTGCCGGTAAAAGCCGTAATGTGCTGGTGGTCGAGGATGATCCCCATGTCCGCGAACTGCTTTGCCAGTCGTTGCAGGATGAGGGTTATCCCTGCCGCAGCGTCAGCAATGCCAGCGAAGCCTTGCAGTTGCTGCGTTCAGAACAGGTGATCGACCTGCTGCTCAGCGACATCGGGCTACCAGGCATGAATGGTCGCCAACTGGCCGAGATCGCCCGGACGCTGCGTCCTTACCTTCCGGTGCTGTTCATTACCGGCTACGCCGAGACAGCAATGGCACGCGAGGGTTTTCTCGCCCCGGGCATGCAGCTGATCTGCAAGCCATTCGAACTCAAGCAGTTACAGGCGCAGGTAGCCCAGATGCTGGTGAATCGCTGAGCCCGATCATTCGCTCAGCATCAGCAGGGCCTGGTTCATCAAGCTGGCCAACGCGAAAGGCTTGAGCATCAGCGCCGTGCCTGGCGTCTCGGATAGCTGGGGGTCCAGAGGCTGATCGTTGAACCCGGTAATGAGCAGAATCTTCTGATCCGGCTCGACCATGCGCATCGCCCTGGCGACCTGCCGCCCGCTGAAACCGCCCGGCAAGCCGATATCAGTGATCACCAGGTCGAACGGCCCGTAGTGGCGGAAGCGATCGAGCGCCGAATTCGCATCCCGCACATCGCACACATCGAAGCCACGCTCCTCAAGGTACTCCTTCATCACCAAACGCAGGTTGTCCTCGTCATCGACCAACAGCACGCGTTGGCCACTGGCGCGCGCTACAGCGGGTATTGGCTGCGGGAGTTCTTGCGGTATGTGTTCAAAGCAACGCGGGAACAACATACAAACCTTCAGGCCATGATCAGGCGCTGACTCGAGCCAGACGTGGCCACCCGACTGGCCGACAAAGCCATAGACCATCGCCAGCCCCAACCCGGCGCCATGGCCCATGGGTTTGGTGGTGAAGAACGGCTCGAACGCCCGGGCCAGATCCACCTCGGGTATGCCAGGCCCATCGTCCGTGACATACACGGCGACATAATCACCCGGGGATATGCCGCGCTCATCGGGGACCTGCGCCTCCAAGCGCGTGTTGATCGTGCGCAATGTCACCACGCCACGCCCAAGGCATGCCTCACGTGCGTTGACGAACAGGTTCACCAGGGCATTTTCCAGCTGCGCGATATCCACGCAGATTGCCCAGGGCGTTACATCCAGTTCCCAGCTCAATCGCATTTCAGCCCCCAGCACCTGGCGCAACAGCAGCTCCATGGCGGTCAGCTGGCGATTGATGTCCAGTGGTTTGGGTGACAGCGGCTGAAGGCGGGAGAATGCCAACAGACGATGAGTGAGCGTCATGGCGCGTTGCACCGAATCGCTGGCCAGCGCCACATAACGATCGATGTGCTCGAGGCGACCTTGGTCCAGGCGTCGCTGCAAGAGCTCCAGGCTGCCGCCGATGCCCGACAGCAGGTTGTTCATTTCGTGGGCCATGCCACCTGCCAGGTGGCTGGCCGCGTCCAGGCGCTGCGATGCCCGTAACAGGGTATCGGATAGGCGCAAGGCATCTTCATCGTCCTGAGAAATGTCGCGCCCTACGGCTGTCAGCAACGTACCGTCGAAACTCGCCGTCCAGCGGAAGCAGCGGTAGTGCCCGTCCATATGGCGCAAGCGTGTCTCGAGCTGACCGCCTCCGCGGTCGAGCAAGAATTCCATCACCGCAACCACCACCTCGGCTCTGTCGGCAGGGTGGACCAGCTCCAGGATGGACTTACCTAGCACCTGATCTTCAGCCCAGCCCAGCGCGCGCTGCCAGCAGGGATTGACCGCTTGCAGCCGCATGTCGCGGGTAACCAAGATCATGGCATCACGAGAAAGCTGCCAGATCTGATCGCGGTCGAGCATGACGCGCTCGATCTCGCGCTCGAACGCCAACGCCTGCTCGCGCCATCTGTCATGGGAAGCGATAGTGGCGCTGGTATTGATCACCGTGTGCAGAAACCCCACTACTTCATGCTGCTCATCGCGTAGCGGTGTATAGCTGAAGGCGTAGCAGGCTTGGCTGCCCGTTCGCCTGCACGGTAGCCAAAGCGGCTGATTTTCGACAAGGTTCGAGCTACCTTCGAGTGCTTTGAACACCCAAGGCCCGATGCTCTCCCAGGCTTTTGCCCAGAGCTTGTCGAACCCCTGCCCCAACGTATGGCCGTCGCTATCGAGCAATGCCGCGTAAGGATCGTTGTGTATCACGGTCATCTGGGCACCCCAGACCACCGCGCAGGGGAATGGCGACAGCAACATCATGTCGACGGCGATGCGCAAGGGTGCCTGCCAGTGGGGCAGCGGCCCAAGCGAACTGTATCGCCAATCGAACTGCGCGATCTGCTCAGCCATGCCGACTTGGGCCGAAGGCTTACGCGGTACGTCGTTTACGATCACTGTCGTGATTCCACCATTGCTCGAGAGTAGAAATCCGTTTGCGCATCATCTGCCCGAGGATTTGCCACCGCAATAGCTGCACTGTTAGCAGCTCTCACTGGACGCAACGCAAGCATAGAGCAATAGCATAGAGCCACTATCTAAATGGCGCCTTGTCAAACGGCAGCTATGCTCAATACGTTTTCCCGCGCCAAGGAACGCATTACCCTTCAACCACAGACCAGGGAGCGTGGCGATGAGCAAGAAGATTCTGGTAGTGCTGACCAATACGGCCAAATACCCGACCCTGAAGCGGGCCACCGGTTTGTGGCTGGGTGAAGCGGTGCATTTTGCCGACGTGGTGCAGAAAGCCGGATATGAAGTCGATTATGTGAGCCCTTTGGGCGGTTATGTGCCCATCGACCCGCATAGCCTGCAATTGGCCCCGGATCTGGACTGGCAATGGTACGACGACAAATCGTTCATGAACCGTCTGGGCACATCGTTCAGCCCTGGCAAGGTCAAGGCAAGTGATTACTGCGCCATCTACTACACAGGTGGCCACGGGGTGATGTTCGACTTCCCAGACAACCAGCCGTTGCAGGAACTGGCGCGCAAAGTCTACGAAAGCGACGGCATCGTTGCTGCCGTCTGTCATGGTGTAGTGGGCCTGTTGAACATCAAGCTCAGCGACAACACCCTGTTGCTCAAGGGCCGGCAGGTAACTGGCTTCTCCAATACCGAAGAAAAGCTCGCAGAACTGGACAAGGTGGTGCCGTTTCTCACCGAAAACGAACTGGTTGCGCGAGGCGGCAACTACAGCAAAGACGACGACCCATGGAAACCCTTCGTGATCCCGGACGGTCGACTGATTACCGGGCAGAATCCCGCCTCCACAAGCCTATTGGCAGAAAAGGTCATTGCTGCGCTCAAGGCGCAATGAGTCCTACACCTTAGCGGCGTAGTTCGCAAAACATCCATGGCTTTGGCTGACAGCAGGCGCAGTAATTGATTCATAGGCTCTCCACTGGGCTGTCCATCTCGGGCAGCTCGAAAATGGGGGCTGGACACTCATGTCAAGATTCAAAACTGCAGGGCAGAGCTTGGTCGAACTTTTGCTGACATTGGTCATCAGCTTGCTGCCGGTCTGCACCGGACTGATAATCCTGTTTTACCAACAGGACAAGAAATTTGAAGAAACCTCGCGGATCTCCGTCAACGAGGCCATCTATTCAGTGGACCTGGCATTGGACCGAATACACGATTCGGCATCTGCTGCGTTGGCATTGGCCGGGACTGGCTGTGAGAACGCCAAACCGCACTTGCTCGATCAGGTCTCAAAAGTACCGCACCTGCGCTCACTGGCATTGACCGTCGAGGGCCGCACCTATTGCAGCACCTTGGGAACACCCTACTCACCGGATCTCATGATCCCAGATGCGCAATCGCCGTTTCATTTGCTGCTGGACCCACCCGCAACTCCCGATGCAGTGCTGCTTACCTATCAGCTCAGTGAGAATACGCTGGGGGTCATCGCCACGTCCTATGGCATCTTGCTGCGCAATGAGCTGCGCGCGTTTCAAACTGGGCTGACTTTATTGCTCGAATTCGGTGACTCATACATCTGGACCGACGGCGACAGTCGCGACAAGACGCGCCCATCACAAGTCGAATTTTTCAACGAGGGTGTATCAAACAAGTATGGTTATACCGTCAAGGCAGGCTATGCACAGGGATATTCGGCACGTGAGGCGCGTAAAACGCTGATACCAATCCTTCCTTCCCTGGCGCTGGTCGGCATCATTACAGGCTCGATCACTTACTTGGGCTTCTACAGGCAGCGTAAACGTGTTCGTAGCGCCGCCAGCACAGCCTGACGGCGCCACTCTGCGCTCACTTACTCGGCATTGAGCACGCCACGACGGACCTGGTCACGCTCGATGGACTCGAACAGCGCCTTGAAGTTGCCTTCACCGAAACCGTCATCCCCTTTGCGCTGGATGAACTCGAAAAATACCGGGCCGAGCAACGTTTCCGAGAATATCTGCAGCAGCAGGCGTTTGTCGCCGGCCTCGGAAGCGCCGTCCAGCAGGATGCCGCGCGCCTGCAGCTGGTCGACCGGCTCGCCGTGCCCAGGCAGGCGTTCTTCGAGCATTTCGTAATACGTTTGCGGCGGCGCAGTCATGAAGCGCATGCCGAAACCTTTGAGTGCATCCCAAGTCTTGAGCAGGTCATCGGTGAGGAAGGCCACATGCTGGATGCCCTCGCCATTGAACTGCATCAGGAACTCTTCGATCTGCCCGGCACCCTTGGATGACTCCTCATTGAGCGGAATGCGGATCATGCCGTCAGGCGCAGTCATGGCCTTGGAAGTCAGGCCGGTGTATTCGCCTTTGATATCGAAGTAGCGAATCTCGCGGAAGTTGAACAGTTTCTCGTAGAAACCGGCCCAGTAAGCCATGCGCCCGCGATAGACGTTGTGGGTCAGGTGATCGATGATCTTCAGCCCTGCCCCCTGCGGGTTGCGGTCGACGCCTTCGATGAAATTGAAGTCGATATCGTAGATCGAGCTGCCTTCTTCAAACCGGTCGATCAGGTAGAGCGGTGCCCCACCGATACCTTTGATGGCCGGCAGGCGCAATTCCATCGGGCCGGTTTCGATCTCGACCGGTTGAGCACCCAGCTCCAGGGCCCGGGCATAGGCTTCATGGGCATTGCGCACGCGGAACGCCATGCCGCACACCGACGGGCCATGCTCGGCAGCAAAGTAGGAGGCGATGCTTTTGGGTTCGTTGTTGAGAATCAGGTTGATGCCGCCCTGGCGATACAGGTGCACGTCCTTGGAGCGGTGAGTGGCCACCTTGGTGAAGCCGAGGATCTGGAACACCGGCTCGAGGACGCCAGGCGTTGGCGAAGCCAGCTCGATGAATTCGAAGCCCATCAGGCCCATTGGATTGTCAAAGATATCAGCCATGTTCGTACCCTCATCTGCAGCGAAAATTAATGAATGCGTAGGATGTGGAACGGCAATGGTGGAGAGCACGGGATACCGCGCACGCTGCGGGCGAGGAAGTCACCAATGATCAGCTTGAACCCATGGTATGTCATATGGACCCATTCTCGGCGGGCTTGATCCTCCAATGGCGAAGGACCTTATTGTTGTATTCGTAACCGGATTCTACATTGCGTAAATAGCTTTGTCGCGCATTAGTTCGCCATCGCCGCCGACAAACGGCTATCCTCTGCACGTCAGTCATCAGGAAAATCTCCCCAACATGCCCCTCACGGTCAAACGGCCCGCTCGCTGGAGCTGGCGCACGCTCCTGCCCTGGATCGTCGGCGTGATGCCGCTTGCCTGTGGCCTGGCGGTGATGAACTGGCAGATCGAGCGCGAACTGCGCGCCACCAGCCAGGCGACCACGCGCCAGGTGGTCGAGCATGTCGATCATATTCTAGACAACCTCGCCACCGCCTCGCAGGCGCTGCTGCCGCTGGCAGGAACCCCCTGCGCAGACGCCCAACTGGCCATGCGCAGCCAGGTCACGCGCAATGCCTTCGTGCGTTCGACCAACCTGTTCCAGCGGCATAACCTTTATTGCAGTTCGCTGTTCGGCGACTTCGACGAGCCCGTCGAGGCCAATGACTACACCGATGGCCGGCTATGGCTGATGAGCGGCAACTCGGTCACGCCCGGCCATCCCTTGCTGGTGTACCGGGCCAGTGATGGCGACCGCGGTGTGATCAGTACCGTGGATGGCGACCACTTGCTCACCGCCTTGCGCCTGATAGGCCCGGAGCAAGCATTGCAGATTCGTGTCGGCAATGCCTGGATGAGCAAGGACGGCGTGGTGCATGGCGGTGCGCCACCGGTTGCTGCTGCCGCCGATGTGACCCTGGGCTCGACGCGCTATCCGTTCAGCGTGCAGGGTGGCTTCGAGGCCAGCAAGCAAGGTGAGCTGCTGCGCAGCCATTATCCTGCCTTGCTCAGCCTGCTGTTGGTGATCGGCGTAGTGGCCGGCAGTGTCTGTCGCTGGCAGATTCGTCGGGCCAGTTCGCCCCGGGCCGAGCTGCGGCGGGCCCTGGAGGCAGACGAGTTTCTGCCGTATTTCCAACCCGTGGTGCGCAAAGGGGACTACCGCTGGGCCGGGGCTGAAGTGCTGATGCGCTGGAACCATCCCCGAGAAGGCCTGGTACCCCCGGACTTGTTCATCCCCTACGCCGAACACAGCGGCCAGATCGTCGCAATGACCCGGGCTCTGATGCTGCACACTGCGCAAAGCCTGGCGCCTTACGCTGCGCTGCTGGAAGACGGCTTCCATGTCGGCATCAACATTACCGCCGACCACTGCCGCGACCTGAGCCTGCTCGACGACTGCCGCACGTTCCTTCAGCACTTCCCCCCTGGACGGGTGCGGCTGACTCTGGAGCTGACCGAACGCAAGCTCATCGAAGCCACACCCGTAGCCCTCGACCTGTTCGCCAAACTGCACGAGATGGGAGTGATGATCGCTCTGGATGACTTCGGCACCGGCCAGTCGAGCCTCAACTACCTGCGCCAGTTCAAGGTCGATTACCTGAAGATCGACCAGAGCTTCGTGGCCATGATCGGTGGCGACGCGTTGTCACAGCACATTCTCGACAGCATCATCGAGCTGTCCGGCAAGCTGGGCCTGGGCATTGTTGCCGAAGGCGTGGAAACCGATGTCCAGCGTGACTACCTGGCGCGTTTCGGGGTGGACTTCCAGCAGGGCTACCTGTTTGCCCGGCCAATGCCGGCGGACGCGTTCCTCAGCGCACTCGCTGCCCGCCCGAGTGCTGCGCAGTTGCCGCAGGCCGCGCCCCCTGAGATCATGCGCGGCTGATCCACCCGCTCACTCCCCTATCCGAGGCATTCGTGTCAAAAGGCATTATTTCGTCGGTCATGGCGTCCTGTCTGTTCGCCGTGATGTATTTCTATACCTCCCTGCTTTCGCCGCTCGATGGCGAAGAGATCTTTGGCTGGCGCACGTTGCTGACGCTGCCTTGCCTCACCCTGTTCATGCTGGTCAGCAAAGACTGGAAGCGCGTCGGCGAATTGCTGGCACGCGTGCGCCAGACGCCGATCCTGTTGCTGGGCATGGTCGGTACTTCGTGGTTGATGGGCGTGCAGCTGTGGCTGTTCCTCTGGGCGCCGCTGCACGGGCGCAGCCTGGAAGTGTCGATGGGCTACTTCCTGCTTCCGCTGGCGATGGTACTGACCGGGCGGCTGGTCTACGGCGAGCGCCTGTCGCGCCTGCAGAAAGTGGCAGTCAGCTGCGCCGCACTGGGCGTAGGGCACGAGCTGTACCAACATGGCAGCTTCGCCTGGGAAACCTTGCTGGTAACGATCGGCTACCCGATCTACTTCGTTTTACGGCGACGCTGCCGCACCGACCACCTCGGTGGCCTGTGGTGCGACATGTGCCTCTTGCTGCCCTGGGCTGTGTATTTCGTTACCCAAGGGCCGTTGTCGACGGCCGATCTGCACCAGCACCCAGGGCTCTACGGGTTGATCCCGCTGCTGGGGGCAATCAGCGCTTGTGCACTGATCGCCTACGTGCTGGCCAGCCGCCTGTTGCCGTTCAGCCTGTTCGGCCTGCTCAGCTACGTCGAGCCAGTCTTGCTGGTGGGCGTCGCCCTGCTGCTGGGCGAAACCATCGGCCCGGATCAATGGCTGACCTACCTGCCGATATGGGCCGCGGTGCTGGTGCTGGTGCTCGAAGGCTTCAAGCACCTGCTGCGTCAGCGTCGGCGTTCGGTGTAAGGCGCACCTGGCGCACCCGGCGCTCCTCCACCGCCACCACGGTCATGCGCCAGCCGTTCCAGGCCAGCTGGTCACCGACTACCGGCAGGCGGTCCAGCAAGCTCATCACCAGGCCCGCCAGGGTCTGGTAGTCCTCGGTGGCACGGGCGCTGAAGCCTGTACGGGCCTGGACCTGGCTCAGGTTCAGGGCGCCACTGACGACAAAACCGCCACCCTCCTCGACGATCGCCGGGCCCTCTACCTCGCTGGCATCCGGTAATTCGCCGGCAATCGACTCAAGGATGTCGGTCATGGTCAACAGACCAGTGAAATCACCGAACTCGTTGATCACGAAAGCAATGTGCGTCGATTGCCCACGCATCTGCTCAAGCGCGTTGAGGATGCTGAAGCTCTCCAGCAGGTTCAACGGCGCCCGGGCCATGCGCTCAAGGTCTGGCTGGCTGCCGGACAGCAACTCCTTGAGCAGCTCTTTCTTGTGCACGAAGCCCAGGGGTTCCTCGATATGGCCATCGCGAATCAGCGGCAGGCGCGAATACGGTGAGTTGGCCAGCGCCTCGGTAATGGCTTGCGCCGGTTGCGCCAGGTCGATCACGTCTACCTCGGCCCGCGCGGTCATCACCGTGCGGATCGGCCGCTCGGCCAGGTTCAGCACGCCACTGATCATCACCCGCTCGCGACGGTCGAACAGCACCTGCTCCTCGCCCCCTTCGACCAGGTCGGCAATTTCTTCGCCCACCTCGTCAGCCTCGACCCGACGGCCACCCAGCAGGCGCAGCACGGCATGCGCAGTGCGCTCACGCAGCGGCCGATGCTGCTGCAGGCTGCGCTTGCGGCGGGCACGGGCCAGCTGGTTGAACAGCTCGATGAGGATCGAGAAGCCGATGGCCGCGTACAGGTAGCCTTTCGGGATATGGAAGCCCAGGCCTTCGGCGGTCAGGCTGAAACCGATCATCATCAAGAAGCCCAGGCACAACATGATCACCGTCGGGTGGGCGTTGACGAAGCGAGTCAGCGGCTTGCTGGCGACGATCATGATGCCGATCGAGAAGACCACCGCGATCATCATCACCGACAACTCTTCGACCATGCCTACGGCCGTGATCACCGCGTCCAGCGAGAACACCGCGTCAAGCACGACGATCTGCGCCACGATCGGCCAGAACGCGGCATGGCGCACCGCACCACTGGCTTGGGTGACGTGCCCTTCCAGGCGTTCGTGCAGTTCCATGGTGGCCTTGAACAGCAGGAACACACCACCGAACAACATGATCAGGTCACGGCCGGAGAAGCTCTTGCCGAACACCTCGAACAGCGGCGCAGTCAGCGTAACCATCCACGAGATACTGGCCAACAGGCCCAGGCGCATGATCAGCGCCAGGCTCAGGCCGATGACCCGTGCGCGGTCGCGCTGATGCGGTGGCAGCTTGTCGGCGAGGATGGCGATGAACACCAGGTTGTCGATACCAAGCACCAGCTCGAGGACGATAAGCGTCAGCAGGCCCAGCCAGGCCGTGGGGTCGGCTAGCCATTCCATTAGCAGGTACTCACGAAGGAAGCGTCACGAGGACGATGGGAGGATGGCCGTGAAGGCCGGGGACTGGGGGGCTCCGCGAAGGTGCTCATATAGACCTTGATACAAAATAGGGAAGTGGATGCTACAAGCACAGCAGCTTTTTCTGATAGCGCGAAAATATTACAAAACCTGTAACACCATTTTGGGGGACTTTTCTTCAATACCCGCCCCGCGTGACGCCGCAGGATGGCGGCATCGCCCAACCTACGGAGTTTCGGTAAATGAGCCTGTCCCTTTCCATGGCCGCTTTCGCCCTCGCCGCCTCGATTTCTCCCGGGCCGGTCAATGTCGTCGCCCTCGGCAGCGGTGCCCGGCATGGTCTGCGGGCTAGCCTGTGGCATGTGACGGGCGCAACGCTGGGCTTCTGCCTGTTGCTGGTACTGGTTGGGCTTGGAGTACACGAGCTGCTGTCGCGCTGGCCGCTGCTGAGCGTGGCGCTGCACTGGGGCGGCGTGGCGTTTCTGCTGTACATGGCGTGGAAGCTGGCCCGCGATGATGGCCAACTGAGCGGGTCACAACAGCAGCGCGCACCTTCGGCCTGGCAGGGTGCGGCGATGCAATGGCTGAACCCCAAGGCCTGGCTGGCGGCAGTGGCAGGCGTTGGCGCCTATACCGGTGGCGAACAACAATTGCTGTGGTTGTTCACCTGGATCTACGGGCCTATCTGCTTTGTTTCGGTCGCCTGCTGGGCCTGGGCCGGAAGTGTGATTCGGCCATTTCTTCGGGAGCCGCGTTACCTCAAGTGGCTGAACCGAGGGCTGGCAGTATTGCTGGTGGGAAGCGCGGTGTATCTGCTCACTTGATGTCGGCTGCGCGGTAATGCCCAGGCGTTGCTGCCAGGTGCTGCTTGAAGGCGCGCTGCAGATGCGCCTGGTCGGCAAACCCTGCCTCCAGTGCCACCTCGGCAATCGCCCGGCCACGTCGCAGTTGCGACCGCGCCAGCTGCACCCGCTGGTCGAGCAGGTAGCCATGGGGCGTCAGGCCGAAGCGCTGGCGGAAAGCGCGAATCAGGTAGGAACGGGACAGGCCACAAGCCGCACAGATATCAGCCAGGCTCAACGGGTCGCATCGGTGCGCACGTATGAACGCCGCCGCCGCGTCCAATTGTGGATGCTCACTATGCACCTGGTACACACTGGCGTGGAGGTAGCCGGGCAGATCCGTGAAAAAAGTGGCCAACCGAGCTTCTCGATCACTCAGACACGCGTCGAACAAGTCGGCGAACAGTTGCAGCAGCCGGCGGTACAACCCCGCAGAGGCGCTAAAGGTCTGCGTTGGCAGGACGAAGCGACGGTCTTGCAGCCACGGCATGTCGACGAACAGCATCAGGTACGACCACGGCTGGCCGGCAATCGGGTTGCAGGTGTGTACCACTCCTGGGTTCATCAGCACCGTGGTACCGGCCATCACCTCGACCTGGCTGGCACCGCTCAGGTAGGTGCTGCGCCCGCCGGTGATCACGCCGATGGAAAAGCTCTCATGGGAATGGGCGGCATAGCAGACCTTGCGCCCATCTCCCACGCATCGGGCTTCGACAAAGGGCAATGCCGGATCCCGCCAGAACCGCGACACCTCGATCATCGCCCTGCCCTCATTCGCCGCTGTGGTGCACCACCACCAGCAACTGCGCCGGCTGTTCGCCGACAGAGCGCAGGCGGTGCGGCGTCTGGGCGTTGAAGTGCAGCGCATCGCCCTGCTCCAGCAATACCCGCTCGTTCATGAAGTCGACCTCCACCTTGCCGGCGTGGACGAACAGAAACTCCTCACCCTCATGCTCCTTGAACGTCGGGTCGCTGAATTCGGTCGGCGGCTGGATCAGAAACGGCAAAAGGCTGCGCTGCCCGATCTGGCTGGTCAGCGCCGCATAGCCCGGCCCGTGACCATCGCCCACCAGCGCCTGGCGCTCGCCCTGGCGCACCAGGCTGTAACGACCTTGCCCAGCCTGCTCCTCGGCGAACAACTCCTCGACATTGACGTTCAGCGCCCGCGCCAGCTTGAGGGCAGCTGCGATCGACGGTGTGTTCAGGCCACGCTCCACCTTGGACAGGTAGCTCTTGGTCATGCCGGACTTATCGGCCAGCACCTCCAGCGTGACACCCAGTTTTTTTCTCAACACTTTCAATCGGTTAGACATGCGACGCGACTTTCCCCGATCCACAGGCTTGCTTATGACACTTTGTGTCATATAGGATTATTTGTGTCACGAGCTGACCCGTTCCTCAACCGACCAAAGCTTCGGAACGGGCCAGCGCTGACATCGCTCATCACGCCACAGAGGAACCCCCCATGGCCAAGACCCTGACACACAGCAAGGACCAACTGGTCCAGCAGGCGCTGACGCAGATGCAAGGCTCGCTTGCCGATAATACGTGGACTGTGCGGGAAAAGCTGGCCCTGACCTGCCGAATTCTTTTCGATCACGGCCATGACTCCGGTCTGGCCGGGCAAATCAGCGCCCGCGGCCCGCAACCCGGCACCTTCTACACCCAGCAACTGGGGCTGGGTTTCGACGAAATCAGTGCCAGCAATCTGCTGCTGGTCAACGAGGACCTCGAGGTGCTCGAAGGCCAGGGCATGCCCAACCCGGCCAATCGCTTCCACAGCTGGGTGTACCGCGCCCGTGCGGACGTGAACTGCATCATCCACACCCACCCGACCCACGTCGCTGCCCTGTCGATGCTGGAAGTCCCATTGCAGGTTTCGCACATGGACCTGTGCCCGCTGTACGACGATTGTGCATTCCTCGAAGCCTGGCCAGGCGTGCCAGTGGGCAACGAGGAAGGCGAGATCATCAGTGCCGCGCTGGGTGACAAGCGCGCCATCCTGCTCTCGCACCATGGCCAGCTGTCCACCGGCTCCAGCATCGAGCAGGCCTGCGTGTATGCCCAACTGATCGAGCGCGCCGCACGCCTGCAACTGCTGGCGATGTCGGCCGGCACCATCAAACCCATCGCACCGGCACTGGGCCGCGAAGCCCACGACTGGATCGACCGGCCCAAGCGCCATGCCGCTGCCTTCAACTATTTTGCCCGGCAGAGCCTGCGTGCCCACGCCGATTGCCTGAACTGACCCCTGAATGCCTTGCTTGCGGAGCCTATCACCATGACCACACAATTCCACGGCATCATCGGCTACACCATCACCCCCTTCAGCGCTGGCGGCGAACAGCTCGACCTGCCCGCGCTGGGTCAGTCCATCGAACGCCTGATCGGCGGCGGCGTGCAGGCCATCGCCCCATTGGGCAGCACCGGCGAAGGTGCCTATCTCAGCGACAGCGAATGGCAACAGGTGGCCGAGTACAGCCTTGCCCAGATCGGCAAACGCGTGCCCAGCATCGTCAGTGTCTCCGACCTGACCACCGCCGGCGCCGTGCGCCGCGCCCGCTTTGCCCAGGCCCATGGCGCCGACGCGGTGATGGTACTGCCGGCCGCCTACTGGAAACTCAGCGAAGCCGAGATCCTCCAGCACTACCGCGCCATCGGTAACGCCATCGATATCCCGATCATGCTCTACAACAACCCGGCCACCAGTGGCACCGACATGTCGGTAGAGCTGATCCTGCGCATCGTCCGCGAAGTGGCCAACGTGACCATGGTCAAGGAGAGCACCGGCGACATCCAGCGCATGCACAAGCTGCAACTGCTTGGCGAGGGCCAGGTGCCGTTCTACAACGGTTGCAACCCGCTGGCGCTGGAAGCGTTCGTGGCCGGGGCCAAGGGCTGGTGCACGGCCGCGCCTAACCTGATTCCGGCGTTGAACCAGGCGCTTTACCAGGCTGTGCTCGAGGGGGACCTGGTGCTGGCCACGGCGCTGTTCTATCGGCAGCTGCCGTTGCTCGACTTCATCCTGAAGGGCGGATTGCCGGCGACCATCAAGGCGGGTTTGGGGCTGACCGGGTTGCCCGTGGGTGAGCCGCGGCGGCCGGTGTTCGGGCTGGATGAACCAGGGCGCGCGACCTTGGCGGCATTGTTGGCAACGCTGACGGATTGAAAACCTGCACTGGCCTGTTCGCGGGTAAACCCGCTCCCACAGGTACTGCACCTCATTTGAGGTTTGTGGGGATCCTGTGGGAGCGGGTTTACCCGCGAACAGGCCGGTGCAGGCAACACAGCTATTTCAAGGCATCACCGGCGGCACATACTGCAACGTGGTACCCAGTGCCCACAGCAGCACCAGCACCAGCGGCACATGCACCAGCAACTGCACGAACGAGAAGCCGATCAGGTCCCGCGCCTTGAGCCCCAGCACGCCCAGCAACGGCAGCATGTAGAACGGGTTGATCAGGTTCGGCAACGCCTCGGCGGCGTTGTAGATCTGCACCGCCCAGCCCAGGTGGTACTGCAGGTCGTTGGCCACCAGCATCACGTACGGCGCTTCGATGATCCACTTGCCACCACCCGAAGGGATGAAGAAGCCCAGCACTGCCGAGTACACACCCATCAGCAGCGCATAGGTGTCATGGGTGGCGATCTGGGTGAAGAACAACGAGATGTGATGGGCCAGCGTCTGCTCATCCACACCTTTGACCTGGGTAAGGATCGCAGCAATCGAGCCGTACAGCGGGAACTGGATCAGCACCCCGGTGGTGGTCGGCACGGCACGCGCCACGGCATCGAGGAAGCTGCGTGGGCGCCAGTGAAGCAAAGCACCAAGCATGATGAACAGCAGGTTGTAGGTGTTCAGCCCGGAAATCGCAGTGATCGCCGGTTTGGTGGCGAACTCCTGGTACAGCCAGCCGCCGGCCAGGGCCACCAGCATCAGGATCAGGATCGGGCTGTGCTCCAGCCATTCGCCCGGGCGGGTACGCTTGGGCGTTGGGGGGGCGGTGAAGCTGGGGTCGACACCACAGTCTTCGGCGCTGCGCGCACTGTTCGGGCCGGGTGCCGTGGCATAGGCGATCACCAGCGAGACGATCACCAGGGCCGCCAACATCACCCCGGATTGCCAGAGGAATATGGTCTCGGTAAACGGGATCACGCCAGTAATCGACAGGATCGAAGGCGGCAGGCTGGCCGGGTTGGCTTGCAACTGGGCGGCCGAAGACGACAGGCCCAGCGCCCAGACAGCACCCAGGCCCAGATAAGCCGCGGCACCCGCAGCGCGATAGTCCATCTTCAGTTCGGTGCGACGGGCCAGGGCACGGACCAGCAAACCGCCGAACACCAGCGAGAGGCCCCAGTTGAGCAGCGAAGCCAGCATCGAGATCAGCGCCACCCAGCACACCGCCGAGCGGCCGTTCTTGGGGATGCGCGCCAGGCGATCGATCAGCCGAGCGGCTGGCGGCGAACTGGCCACCACATAGCCGCCGATGACCACGAAGGCCATCTGCATGGTGAACGGGATCAGGCTCCAGAAGCCATCGCCGAAGGCCTTGGCAGTGTCGGTCGGCTTGGCGCCCATGGCCAGGGCGCCGATGCACACCAGCAACACGGCCAGGGCGGCGAATACCCAGGAGTCGGGGAACCACCGCTCGGCCCAGTTGGAACAGCGCAGGGCAAAGCGGGCGGAGCGGCTGTCTTGGATTTCAGCGGCCACGGTTACTTCCTTTTATTGGTTTTATCGGATTTATCTGCAGAAACGCAAAACCCCTGTAGGAGCGGCCTTGTGTCGCGAAAGGGCCGCGCAGCGGCCCCCCGATCTCAACTTAAGTGCTGAAACCGCGGGGCTACTCTGCAGCCCTTTCGCGACACAAGGCCGCTCCTACAGGGGGACAGTGTGATGCTTTAGAAGGTCATTTCCTTTACATCGTCCGGCACGATCAGCTTGCCAGCGGTCTTCTCGATGATTTCTTCAACGCTCACCCCCGGCGCAGTCTCGCGCAGGATGAAGGCGCCGTCTTCGATCTCCAGGTAGGCCAGGTCGGTCAGCACCTTGCGGATGCAGCCGGCACCGGTCAGCGGCAGGCTGCAACGCGGCAGCAGCTTGGACTCGCCATCCTTGGAGGCGTGGGTCATGGTGACGATGATGTTCTCGGCACCGGCCACCAGGTCCATGGCGCCGCCCATGCCCTTGACCAGCTTGCCGGGGATCATCCACGAAGCGATGTTGCCTTCCACGTCCACTTCGAATGCGCCCAGCACGGTGAGGTCGACGTGGCCGCCACGGATCATGGCAAACGACTGCGCCGAGTCGAAGATCGACGCACCACGGCGGGCGGTGACGGTCTGTTTGCCGGCGTTGATCATGTCGGCATCGAGGGTGCTTTCGGTGGGGAATTCACCCATGCCGAGCAGGCCGTTTTCGGACTGCAGCATCACATCCATGTCAGCCGGTACATAGTTGGCCACCAGGGTCGGGATACCGATGCCGAGGTTGACGTAGTAGCCGTCCTTCAGTTCACGGGCGACGCGTTGCGCCATCTGTTCGCGGGTCAGTGCCATGGTCAGGATCTCTTTGTTGTTCTGATGGACGGCGCTCAGGCCTTGACGGTGCGCTTTTCGATGCGTTTTTCGAAGGTGCCGACGATCACCCGGTCGACGAAGATGCCCGGGGTGTGGATCTCGCTGGGCAGCAGCACGCCTGGCTCGACGATTTCTTCCACTTCGACCACGGTGATCTTGCCGGCGGTGGCCGCCAGTGGGTTGAAGTTCTGCGCGGTGTTGCGGTACACCACGTTGCCGTAGTGGTCGGCCTTCCAGCCCTTGACGATGGCAAAGTCGCCGGTGATGGACTCTTCGAGGATGTATTTGCGGCCCTTGAACTCGCGCACTTCCTTGCCGTCGGCAACCGGCGTGCCGTAACCGGTGGCGGTGTAGAAGGCCGGGATACCGGCACCGCCGGCACGCATCTTCTCAGCCAGGGTGCCTTGCGGGGTCAGCTCGACTTCCAGTTCGCCACTGAGCAGCTGGCGCTCGAATTCGGCGTTTTCGCCCACATAGGAAGCGATCATCTTGCGGATCTGCCGGTCTTCCAGCAGCACGCCCAGGCCGAAGCCGTCGACACCGCAGTTATTGGAAACCACGGTCAGGCCCTTGACGCCAAGGCGCTTGATTTCAGCGATGAGGTTTTCAGGGATGCCGCACAGGCCGAAGCCGCCGGCCAGCACCGTCATGTTGTCGGTCAGGCCTGCCAGGGCCTCTTCATAGGTTGCTACGCGCTTGTCCAGTCCGGCCATGCTGATCCGCCTTTTGTAGTTGTTGAACCGACGAGGCTGTCGGTGAGCGTGTGCAGCCATCTTCACCGCTGACGACTGATTTGTTAATTTTGTTTTCATCATCGATTGATAACTTTTCCAAAACAGCGAGCGAGGCTGTCATGAACGTCAAGCAACTGCGCGCCTTCGTCGCCGTCGCCAAGTACCAAAGCTTCGCCCAAGCCGGTGAACACCTGCATGTGTCGCAACCGGCCTTGAGCCTGACCATCAAGGCACTGGAGGAGAACCTCGGCGGCGCCCTGCTCACCCGCACCACCCGCAGCGTCAGCCTGACCGCCGAGGGTGAGGTGCTGCTGCCCCTGGCTCGGCGCCTGCTGGCCGACTGGGACGACACCGAAGAAATGCTGCGCCAGCGCTTCACCCTGCAGCTGGGCCGCGTCTCGGTGGCGGCCATGCCCGCCTTTGCCGGCAACCTGTTGCCACATTCGCTCAAGGTGTTCCGCCAGCGTTACCCCAAGGTCAATGTCACGGTGCATGACGTGATCAACGAACAGGTGCTGGAACTGGTGCGCCATCGCCGCGTCGAACTGGGCATCGGCTTCGAGCCGGAAAACACCGAAGGCCTGAATTTCCATCCGCTGTACATGGACCGTTTCGTCGCCGTGGTGCCGGCCGATTCACCGCTGGCCTTGCAAGCCCAGGCGACCTGGGCGCAACTGCTGGCTGAGGACTTCATCGCCTTGCAACGCCCGTCGGCAGTGCGCCTGCTGCTTGAGCAGTACGTCGCGGCACGCCACGGCAAGCTGGCGGTGGCGTTCGAAAGCCACCAGCTGTCGACCATCGGCCGCATGGTCGCCAGTGGCCTGGGCGTCAGCGCGGTGCCAGCGCTGTGTATCAACCAGATGCAGGAGCTGGGCGCACGTTGCGTGACACTGGTCGAGCCTGCCGTCGAAAGGCGCATCGGCGTGATCGCCCTGGCCGACCACAGGCTTTCCACCGCAGCCCAGGCGCTGCTCGAAGTAGTGCTTTCCCACACCCAGACTCCGGAGGTGACATGCGTTACGTGAAACTGGCAGGTTGCAACGTGCCGGCCATTGGCCAGGGCACTTGGTACATGGGCGAGGACCCGGCCCGCAAGGCCGCCGAAGTGGCCGCCCTGCAACAAGGCATCGAACAGGGCATGACCCTGATCGACAGCGCCGAAATGTATGCCGAGGGCGGCGCCGAGGAAGTGGTCGGCCAGGCCATTGCCGGGCGCCGCGACCAGGTGTTCCTGGTCAGCAAGGTCTACCCCCACAATGCCAGCCGCCGGGGCGTGCCTGAAGCTTGCGAACGCAGCCTGAAACGCCTCGGCACCGAGGTGATCGACCTGTACCTGCTGCACTGGCGCGGCCAGTATCCGCTGGAGGAAACGGTCGAGGCGTTCGAACGCTTGCGCAAGCAGGGCAAGATCCGCCGTTGGGGGGTGTCCAATTTCGATGTCGATGACCTGCGTGAACTGCACAACCCGGATTGCGCCACCAATCAGGTGCTGTACAACCCGGCGCAGCGCGGCATCGAGTTCGACTTGTTGCCGTGGAGCCGCCAGCGCGGTTTGCCAACCATGGCCTACTGCCCGCTGGCCCAGGCCGGGCGGCTGTTGCAACACCCGGTGTTGAGCGAGATCGCCGAGCGCCATGGGGCGACGCCGGCGCAGGTCAGCCTGGCGTGGGTGACACGGGAAAATGATGTGATTGCCATCCCCAAGGCGGTGTCTGCGGAACATGTGCGGTTGAATGCGGCTGCCGGGGCGTTGACCCTTACCCTTGAGGACTTGCGGGCGATCGACCGGGCATTTCCGGCGCCGACGCGCAAGCAGCACCTGGCGATGGTCTGACAGACCGAGTTGGCTTCTTCGCGGGTAAACCCGCTCCCACAGGTAACGTGGAGGGCTGCAATCCTGTGGTGATCCTGTGGGAGCGGCGGTTAGGCGCCCCGACTTGCCCGCGAAGAAGCCATCAAGTCAGTGAAAATCTCGGCTCTTCACATCCAGCCCTTGCAGCAAGGGGCTGATGTCTTCCAGCCGCCGGGCAATCAAATGCCGCACCCCGTTCTCTTGCTCCAGCCGCCCGCTCACCTTGAGCAACTGCGAGCCCACCAACGCACGCCGCTGCCGTTCAGCCAGGTCACGCCAGACCACCACGTTGACCATGCCGAACTCATCCTCGAGTGTCACGAAGGTTACGCCACTGGCGGTTTGCGGACGCTGCCGCCCCACCACCAGCCCGGCCACGGTAATCGCATCGCCGTGCTCGACACCCGCCAGCTCGCCGGAACTGCGACAGCCCAGCGCCCGCAGCCGTGAGCGCAACAGCCTGAGCGGATGCGGGCCCAGGGTAGTCCCCAAGGTTTCGTAATCGGCAACCAGGTCTTCGCCAACCGTTGGCGCGGGCAGCGCTACTTGCGCTTCTGGCAGCGCCTGCACCTCGGCGAATAGCGGCAACTGCGGCTGCACCGCCGCCACCTGCCAGCGCGCCTGGTGGCGGTCACGCGCCAGGGCACGCAGGGCTCCCGCATCGGCCAGCCGGGCGCGGGCACGGCTGTCGAGCCCGGCGCGCAGGCACAGGTCTTCGACATCCCGCCAGGGGCGCTGCGCCCTCGCCTGCTCCAGGCGGCGCGCATCCGCCTCACTGAAACCACGCACCTGACGCAAGCCAAGGCGCAGGGCCAGGGCACCTTGAGGGTCAGGCTCCAAGGTGCAGTCCCATTCGCTATGGAACACATCCACGGGACGGACTTCGATCCCTTGCCGCCGCGCCTCCTGCAGCAACTGGTCCGGGCTGTAGAAGCCCATAGGCCAGCTGTTGACCAGCGCACAGGTGAAGATCGCCGGCTCATGGCACTTGAGCCAGCTGCTGGCGTAACACAGCAAGGCGAAGCTGGCCGCGTGCGACTCGGGGAAGCCGTAACTGCCAAAACCTTTGATCTGCTCGAAGATGCGCTCGGCGAATGCCAGGTCGTAACCGTTGCGCAGCATGCCTTCGACCAGCCGCTGACGATGGGGCTCCAGCCCGCCGTGGCGCTTCCAGGCTGCCATGCTGCGGCGCAACTGGTCAGCCTCGCCGGGGCTATAGTCGGCAGCAACCATGGCCAGCTCCATTACCTGTTCCTGGAACAGTGGCACGCCCAGCGTACGTTCGAAGACCTCCTTGAGCTTTTCCGAGGGATAGGTCACCGGCTCCTGCTTGAGGCGCCGGCGCAGGTAGGGGTGAACCATGTCGCCTTGGATTGGCCCAGGCCGCACGATGGCCACTTCGATCACCAGGTCATAGAAGGTGTTGGGCCTGAGCCGCGGCAGCATGGCCATCTGTGCCCGCGATTCGATCTGGAACACCCCCATGGTTTCGGCGCGGCTGATCATTGCGTAGGTGGCCGGGTCTTCACCAGGGATAGTCGCCAGGGTCAGCTGGCGACCGCGATGGCGTTGCAGCAGGTCAAAACAACGGCGCAAGGCGCTGAGCATGCCCAGTGCCAGCACATCGACCTTGAGCAGGCCGACCATGTCCAGGTCGTCCTTGTCCCACTGGATCACGGTGCGCTCGGCCATGGCAGCGTTTTCCACCGGCACCAGATGGTCCAGCGGTTGTTCGGAAATGACAAAGCCACCGGGGTGCTGGGACAGGTGACGGGGGAAACCGATCAACTCACCGGCCAGTACCAGGATGCGCCGCAACGACGGGCTGCCCGGCTCGAATCCGGCCTCTGCCAGCCGTTGCGGGTCCGGGATGCGGTCGCTCCAGCGGCCGCAGCACTTGGCCAGGGCATCCACCTGGTCGGCCGGCAGGCCCAGCACCCTGGCTACATCACGCACAGCCCCGGCAGCGTGATAGGTATTGACCACGGCAGTGAGTGCAGCGCGGTGCCGGCCATAACGGCGGAACACGTACTGGATCACCTCTTCGCGCCGGTCATGTTCGAAGTCCACGTCGATATCGGGCGGCTCGTTGCGCTCGCGGGACAGAAAGCGCTCGAACAGCAGGCGATGCTCCATCGGGTCGAGCTCGGTGATGCCCAGCACGAAACACACCACCGAGTTGGCTGCCGAGCCACGGCCCTGGCAGAGAATGTGCTGGCTGCGGGCAAAGGCGACGATGTCATGCACGGTCAGGAAATAGCTCTCGTAACCCAGCTCCTCGATCAGTGCCAGTTCCTTGTCCAGCACCGCGCGCACCTTGCTGCTCGGCCCCGCCGGCCAGCGCAGGGGCAAGCCCCGCTCGCACAGTTCGCGCAGCCAGCTGGCGGGGGTCTGGCCTTCGGGCACCAGCTCGCGCGGGTACTGGTAGCGCAGTTCACCCAGGTCGAACTGGCAACGCTCGGCGATGACCAGGCTTTCAGCCAGCAGGTCTGCCGGGTAGAGTTCGGCCAGTTGCTCCAGTGGGCGCAGGTGGCGCTCGCCATTGGCGAACAGGTGGCGCCCTGCCTCGGCCACGTTGCAGTGCTGGCGGATGGCGGTCATGCAGTCCTGAAGCGCACGCCGGCCGCGCACGTGCATGTGCACGTCACCGCAGGCCACCGCGCGTATGCCCAGCTGCGCCGCCAGTTCCCGCAAGCGCGCCAGGCGCCGGTCATCGTCGCTGCCGCGGTGCAGGTGAACGCCCAGCCACAAGCGCCCAGCGAACACGCCACGTAGCCAGCGGCCAGTCGCCTGGTCATCGGGATCATCGGCAATCCACAGCGCCAGCAACCCCTCATGGTGTTGCTGAAGGTCGTCAGCGAACAACTGGTAGTCACCCTTCTCGGCCCGCCGTCGAGCACGGGTGATCAGGGCACACAGGTTCTGGTAGCCCGCCAGGTTCTGCACCAGCAAAACCAGTTTGGGGCCACCCTGCAGGCGCATTTCGCTGCCGACGATCAGGCGCAACTGTTGCGCCTTGGCGGCCTGCCAGGCGCGAACGATGCCCGCCAAAGTGCACTCGTCGGTGATTGCCAGGGCCTGGTAGCCCTGCTCGTGAGCGCGGCGAAACAGCTCTTCGGCGCTGGACGCACCGCGCTGGAAGCTGAAATTGGACAGGCAATGCAGCTCGGCGTAACTCGAAGTACTCATGCGAACCAGCCCTGCAGCCACAGCGGGCCGGGTTGAGACAGGTCCTGATAGGCCCAGCCGCGCAGGCCGTCGCGGGTTTCGATGCGATAGTAGTCACGGCGCACGTCGCCACCGTCCCACCAGCCCGACTCGATGCGCTCGGCCTGGCCGAGCAGCGTGTGGTCAGTCGTTGCCAAGGCCTGCGGTGTGTGCAGCAACCAGCCAGGGCGGCTACCGGGCAAGGCCGGCAGGTTACCCTGGGCGCCCTGTTCCGCCTGCTGCCAGGCGTACTCGGGGCGATGGTCGGCCTCGGCGCGCAGGCCCTTGACGGCTTCATCACCCAGGCGCGCGCGCAAGCGTTCGCGCAGTTGCTCCCAGGGCTGGGCCTGCTTGGCGCGGGGGTCGAACAGTGCCTGGTGCTGGGGCACGAAGGCTGGCAGGTCGTCGGCAACCAACCGCAGGTTGCGCACAGGCGCCGGGATGCGCAGCGGCTCCAGGCGCCCGCGGGCCAGTTCGAACAGCATCGCAGCGTCGCGCTCGGCGGCCAGCAGGCCTACCTGCAATCGAGTGTCCGGCCCTTCGACGTGCTCCAGGTGCAGGCAGAAGCGCTGCACACCGCAGTCGCGACCGGCGAGGAAGGCAGCCAGGTCATTGAGCATGCGCCGCAGCGGGAACAGCAAGGCCTGGTGCGACTCGACGTCGAAGTTGAGTTCCAGGCGCGTTTCGAAGCGATCCGGCGGCTGATAGAAGCCCAGACCCATGGAGCGCAAACCGAGCAATTGGTCCAGGTGCAACTGCACCTGGGCGGAAAAACGCCTGGCCAGCGCATCGCGCGGCAAGGCCAGCACCTGCCCCAACTGGCGCAGGCCCATGCGGGCAAAGGCTTCGGCAGCGTCCGCCGGCAACCCGACACGCTCGATCGGCATGCGCGCCAGCGCAGCCCGGGTCTGCTCGGCGCTGGTCAAGGCCAGGCCGTCATGGCCGTTGGCAAGCATGCGAGCTGCTACCGGGTTGGTTGCGAGCACGATGCGCTGGCGCAAGCCCAGTGCTGCCAGTTCCTCGCGCAGGCGGGCCTCAAACAGCGGCCAGGGACCGAACAGTTGCAAACTGGAACCGACCTCAAGCAACAAGGCACGTGGGTAATGAAGACTCACCTGAGCACTGAACCGGTAGGCCCAGGCTGCCAGCAACTGCTGCAGTTGCTCGATGCGGGCCGGGTCAGCCTCGCCACACTGGAAGCCATCGGCCAGGGCCCGTGCGGCGGTCAGCGTCTGCCCCGCCCGCAGGCCAAGCGCCGCTGCAGCTGGATTGACGGCTTGCAGCAAGCGACGCTGAACGGGGCCGCCGATCAGCACCAGTGGCGTATCGGCGTCGTCACGCTCGCGCAGGACCGAGTCCAGCGCCAGCTGGGGCAGGAGAATGCAGGCCCAGAGCATGTTGCATCAGCCCCGCCCTGGGCAGGCGATTGGCATGGCCGGTGGCATGCCGCCCCGGCACTTGAGTACGCGCCATTGCGCCGGGCGCGTATCCACGGCAATACGCAACGCAGCGGGCGAAGGATTGTGCGCAGCCTGTTGCGGCCGACAAGCGAAAGCCAGTGCCTGCCCGGTCTCGGCAGCCACCTGCAGGCGGCGCAGGGCGCGGTCATCGGCACGCTCCGGCCAGCACAGCACCGCCGCGCAGCTGCCGGAGCGCAAGCACTGTTCAGCCGCCCACAGGGCATCGACCTGCTCGGCATCGACGTGCACCAACCAGCGCAGGTCGATACCGGCGGCCTGCCAGGCCGGCGCATAGGGAATGAACGGCGGCGCCACCAGCACCACCCGCTCGCCATCAGCGGTCAGGCGTGCCAGGGAAGGCCAGAGCAGTTGCAGTTCGCCACACCCCGGGCTGGCCAAAAGCAGTTCACTGAGGGCCGCTGCCGGCCAGCCGCCCTCCGGCAGGCGCTGGTCGAGCGTCGCATGGCCGGTGGGTTGCAAGCCGGCCGGGCGCACCTGGCCCTGCCGGCCGCGCCAGACATGGCGCTGGTCGAGCAGCCGATCGAGATCGACCACCGCGCCCATCAGTCGCGCCTCAGCAAGCCACAGAACACGCCTTCGATGAAGAACTCGTGCTCGGGCCCGACATCGATCGGCGCATAGGCCGGGTTGCGCGGCAACAGCCGGTAACCACCGTGCTGGCGCTGCAGCCGCTTGATGGTGACCTCGCCGTCCAGGCGCGCTACCACGATCTGGCCATCACGTGCCTCGCCCTGCTGGCGAATGCCGACCAGGTCACCGTCAAAGATGCCGTCGTCGACCATGGAATCACCGCGCACCTTGAGCAGGTAATCCGGGGTGCGACGAAACAGGCTGGGGTCGAGCAGCAATTGCTCGTGAATGCCCAGGTCCGGGCCGATCGGTGCACCGGCCGCCACCTGCCCCAGCACGGGAATTTCGAGGATTTCTGGCCGGCGCAGGGGCTCGGCCAGGCGAATGCCCCGCGCCTGGTTTGGCGTGACATCGATGTAACCGGCCTGGCACAACGCGGTGATGTGCTTGCGCGCCACGCTGCGCGAAGCGAAGCCAAAGCGGCTGGCGATATCGGCCAGGCTCGGTGGCTGGCCGTGTTCGGCAATGCGCTCGCGAATGTATTCCAGGATTGCCCGGCGTTTTGGGGTGAGATTGTCCATGGAGTACATTTGTACTCTTTTCAACGTGCGCTGAACAGCCCCCTTTGTCGCCGGGTTTGGTTATCATCCCCCGGCTTTTGTTTTTTTGATTACCTGGATACCTGATGCTGACTGCCCTGCTGTTCGATCTCGATGGAACCTTGACCGACACCGACACCCTGCATTTGCAGGCCTTCCGCCAACTGCTTCACGACTATGACGGACGCCAGCTGACCCAGGAACAGTTCGATACCCAGGTCAGTGGCCGGGCCAATGGCGAACTGTTTGCCGAATTGTTTCCACGTGCCGATGCGGCCGAGTGCCAGGCCCTGGCCGACCGCAAGGAAGCGCTTTTCCGCGAACTGTCACCCGTGCTGCAACCCACGCCAGGCTTGCTGCGCCTGATGGACCATGCGCGAGCCTGGGACATCGGCATGTGCGTGGTGACCAATGCGCCACGGTTGAATGCCGAGCATATGCTGACGGCCATGGGCCTTCGGGGCCGCTTCGAGCATGTGCTGGTGGCCGAAGAGCTGGCGCGGCCCAAGCCTGATCCACTGCCCTACCTCACCGGGCTGCAGCGCCTGGAGGCGGTGGCAGGCGAAGCGCTGGCGTTCGAGGACTCGCTACCGGGCGTGGCCGCTGCGAGCGGGGCCGGGATCTTCACCGTGGGGGTTGCCACGACCCAGACGCCGGAGCGGTTGCTGGCGGCCGGGGCAAAACTGGTGGTGAAGGATTTCAATGATCCACAGTTGTGGGTGTTGATCGAGACCATGTGCTCGCCATGAATGAATGACTGGGGCCGAGATCGAGCGCCGCGCGGGCGGCGCTCGATCTGACAGGCGCCACAAATTTCCAGCCAGGCACACCAGACCACTCATCGCCCATCCGCCACGGCTGTCGATTCCCCTCCTTTCGAATCGACCAGGGTGTGAACCCCCTTGCGGAGTCAGCACCATGAGCCCCCCCGATCAGAAACACCCGGTCGCCTCACGCGACCAATGGCTGGCCGCTCGCCGCCAGCTGTGGCTGCACGAAAAGGCCTTCACCCACCAGCGCGACGAACTGGCGGCCGCCCGCCGTGCCCTGCCCTGGGTCCAGGTCGAACAGCCCTACCGCTTCCAGGGCCCGGACGGCGAGCTGAGCCTGCCCGAGCTGTTTGCCGGGCGCAGCCAGCTGCTTGTCTATCACTTCATGTTTGCCGAGGGCTGGAACGAAGGCTGCCCAGGTTGCTCGTTCCTTGCCGACCATTTCGACGGCGCCAACCTGCATCTGGCCCACCACGACGTCTCACTGGTCGCCGTGTCGCGTGCGCCCTACCCCGAATTCCAGGCCTTCCGCCAACGCATGGGGTGGCGCTTCCCCTGGTATTCATCGCACGCCAGCGGCTTCAACGAAGACTTCGGCGTCAGCGTCGGCACCGAGGGCCAACGCCAGTACAACTATGAGACTTACACCGGCAACGAGGCCGAGCTGCCAGGCCTGAGCGCCTTCTACAAAGACCCGGACGGCACGGTCTTCCATACCTATTCCACCTACGCCCGCGGCCTGGACATCTTGGTCAACACTTACAACTTCCTCGACATCGCCCCGCTGGGCCGCAACGAAGCCGGGACCATGGACTGGGTGCGGCACCATGATCGCTACACGGAGCAAACCGGCAAACCGCACTGCTGCCACGACTGACGGAGTCAGCCCCTGACGCCCAGCATGCCCCGCTCGACGATGAAGTCGATCACCGCCTGCAGGCCTTCGCCCTTCTTCAGGTTGCTGAAGGTCCAAGGGCGCTGCGGGCGCATGCGCTGGGTGTCACGCTCCATCACTTCCAGCGAGGCACCGACGTAGGGCGCCAGGTCAGTCTTGTTGATCACCAGGAAGTCCGATTTGGTGATACCGGGGCCGCCCTTGCGCGGAATCTTCTCGCCCTCGGCCACGTCGATGACGTAGATGGTCAGGTCGGCCAGCTCCGGGCTGAAGGTGGCACTGAGGTTGTCGCCGCCGCTTTCGACAAAGATCACTTCGAGGTTGCCGAACTTGCGCGCCAGCGCTTCGACGGCGGCCAGGTTCATCGAGGCATCTTCGCGAATGGCGGTGTGCGGGCAGCCACCGGTTTCGACACCGACGATACGCTCAGGCTCAAGGGCACCGGCCTCGGTGAGGATGCGCTGGTCTTCCTTGGTATAGATGTCGTTGGTGACCACGGCGATCTGGTAGTGATCGCGCATGGCCTTGCACAGGCATTCGAGCAGCGCGGTCTTGCCGGAGCCGACCGGGCCGCCGACACCGACGCGCAGGGGTTGCTGATAGCTTTGCATGTAGGCAGTCCTCAGGAACGGAACAAACGGGTGTATTGGGTTTCGTGACGCGAAGAAGCGATGGCCAGCAGTGGCAGGCCACCGCCGAGCTGGTCATCGGCCAATGCCAGTGCCTGGTCCAGCACGCCGGGCAGTTCGGCCCCCAGGTCGCACAGCAGGGTCTGCGCCGCCTGCTGACCGAACGGCACCAGTTTGACCCCGGCCATTACTGCTCCCTCGAGCCAGGCAAAAGCATGGCCGAGGGCGAGTTGACGCAGTGGGATCTGCCAGTGCACGGCGAGCCAGGCCATGCCGCCGAGCTGGCTGAGTTCAATACTGGTGCGCCAGGCCGGCTCTTGGCCCAGCTGCCAGCCATCGAGCAACCGCGCCAGGGCCGAGCCGCGCTGCTGTTCTTCAAGTCGCAGCTCGGCTGTTTCGCGGTTGGCCAGCAGGAAGCGGCTCCAGCGGGCGAACGCGTGTGCATCATTGGCCTCGCAAGCGCGGTACAGGCGCGCCAGCACCGGCCAGTCCAGGCAAGCCAAGGTGTCGTGCATCTGCTCGCGCTGCCAGGCGCTGAAGCCGGCGGTATCACACACCCAGCCAGCCTCGACGGCCCACTCCAGCCCTTGCGAATAGGTGAAGCCACCTACCGGCAGGCCGGGGCTGGCCAACTGCAGCAGGCGCAGCAGTGCCAGGTCGCTGTTCATCAACCGGCCAGCACCAGCGCTGCACCGGCCAGCATGCCGCCGCCGAAGGCTTTCTGCAGGCCGCTGTGGCGGCGCAGCAGGCAGCCGACCGCAAAGCCGCACGCCAGCAGCAGGCCGCTGACAGTGACAAAGCCGGCACTGAACATCCAGAACGCGCTCGGCGTGGCTTCGACACCATGGGCCCAGCCGTGGAACAGGGCGAACACCGGCATGGCCAGCGCCAGCAGCAGTTGGCGGCTGGGCAGCAGCACGGCGGCAGCTGCGACCAGCACCGACACAGCGATCATTGTCTCCATGCCCAGCACATCTCCGAACAGATGGCCGCACACGGCACCGGCGAACATCGACGCCAGGGTTGCCAGGGGCAGCGCCACGTTGCGCCGGGTCAGCGCGGCGAGCACGCCGGTGCCGAGCAGCATCAGCAGGTGGTCGAGGCCAGTCAGCGGGTGCAGCAAGCCGTCTTGCAGCGGGTTGCCGTCATGCCCGGGGTGAGCGAAGGCCGGCAGCGCGACCATCAGCAGGGCAAGGGCGAACATCTTTTTCATTGGGGTCTCCTTGGCAGAGCGGTTCAGGAATGGGCAGGCAGGCGCACGAACGGATGGTCGCTGCCATGGCTGTGACTGTGGCTGTGCGGTGCGCTCTGGTAGGCGCCGGCTTCCGGCTCGAACGGCGCCTGCTCGGCTTGTACCGTCAGGCCCAGGCCGCGCAACATGTCGTCAAGCACGTGATCGTGCTGGTAGCGCAAAAGGCCCGGATCGATCTGCAGGGGAACGTGGCGGTTGCCCAGGTGATAGGCGGCACGGGCCAGCAGATGCGGGTCGTCGCAGCGCACCGTCGACACCGCTTCAGGTGCAGCCATTACGCGAATCACCTGGCTTCCTGCGGCATCGGCGAGCAACTCGCCGCCGCGCAGCAGGTGGCCACGCTCGAGCATCAGGCCGGCTTCGCGACCGTCGTCGAGGGTCACGCGCAAGCGGCTTTTTATGCGGCTGTCGACGTCCAGGGTCACGCTGCCGGTGACGGTCTCGGATGCCTCTATCCGGCGGGTCAGGACTATCATCTTCACTCCTTCAAAACAGGAAATAACGCTGCGCAAGCGGCAGTTCACTAGCCGGCTCGCAGACCAGCAACTCGCCGTCGGCGCGTACCTGGTAAGTCTGTGAATCGACTTCGATCACTGGCTGCAAGGTGTTGTGGACCATGTCGGCCTTGCGCACCCTGCGGCAGCCGTGCGCCACGCCGATCAGGCTCTGTAGCCCCAGTTCCTGGTGCAGGCCACGGTCCATGGCGGCCTGGGGCAGGAAGGTCATGCGTGTGGCGTGGCGGGCCGCGCCCATGGCGCCGAACATCGGCCGGTAGTGCACAGGCTGCGGGGTCGGGATCGAGCCGTTGATGTCACCCATCGGCGCAGTGGCGATCATCCCGCCCTTGATCACCAGGGCCGGCTTGACCGCGAAGAAAGCCGGCGCCCACAACACCAGGTCGGCCAGCTTGCCCACCTCTACTGAACCGACTTCATGGGCGATGCCATGGGTCAGCGCCGGGTTGATGGTGTACTTGGCGATGTAGCGCTTGACCCTGAAGTTGTCGCTGTAGCCGGTGTCCGGCGCCAGCGGGCCGCGGCGCAGCTTCATCTGGTGCGCGACCTGCCAGGTGCGCAACACCACTTCACCGACCCGGCCCATCGCCTGGGAGTCGGACGAAGTCATGGCGAAGGCGCCCATGTCGTGGAGGATGTCTTCGGCGGCGATGGTCTCGCGGCGGATGCGCGACTCGGCGAACGCCACGTCCTCGGCAATGCTCGGGTCCAGATGGTGGCAGACCATGAGCATGTCCAGGTGCTCGTCGACAGTGTTGACCGTGTACGGCAGGGTCGGGTTGGTCGAGGACGGCAGCACGTTGGCCTGCCCCGCCGCACGGATGATGTCTGGCGCGTGGCCGCCACCGGCACCCTCGGTATGGAAGGTATGGATGGTGCGGTCGCCAATGGCGGCCAGGGTGTCCTCGATGCAGCCCGACTCGTTCAAGGTGTCGGTGTGGATCGCCACCTGGATGTCCATCTCTTCGGCCACGCCCAGGCAGCAATCGATGGCGGCCGGGGTCGAGCCCCAGTCTTCGTGCAGCTTCAGGCCCACCGCGCCAGCGGCGATCTGCTCGCGCAGCGCTTCAGGGCGTGAGGCGTTGCCCTTGCCCAGCAGGCCGATGTTGATCGGCAGGCAGTCGGCAGCCTGGAGCATGCGCGCCAGGTACCATGGCCCCGGTGTGCAGGTAGTGGCGTTGGTGCCGGTGGCCGGGCCGGTGCCGCCGCCGATGAACGTGGTGACGCCGCTGGTCAGCGCCTCCTCCACCTGCTGAGGGCAGATGAAGTGGATATGCGAGTCAATGCCGCCTGCGGTGACGATCTTGCCCTCGGCAGCGATCACTTCGGTGCCTGGGCCGACCGGCACGGTCACGCCCGGTTGCACATCGGGGTTGCCGGCCTTGCCGATAGCCGCGATGCGCCCGTGCTTGACGCCGATATCGGCCTTGACGATGCCCCAGTGGTCGATGATCAGGGCATTGGTCAGGACCAGGTCCATGGCCTCGGCAGCGAGCATCTGGCCCTGCCCCATGCCGTCGCGGATGACCTTGCCGCCACCGAACTTGACCTCTTCGCCATAGATCGTGAAGTCCTTCTCGACCTCCACCCACAGCGCCGTGTCGGCCAGGCGCACGCGGTCGCCGACGGTGGGGCCGAACATGTCGGCGTAGGCCCGACGGGAAATACGGCTCATGCCCTGCCCTCCAGTGCGCCATTCACCTTGCCCTGGAAGCCATACACTTCGCGCTTGCCGGCGTAGGCCACCAGCTGCACGGTGCGCGACTGGCCCGGTTCGAAGCGCACGGCGGTGCCGGCCGGGATATCGAGCCGAAAACCACGGGTCGGGGCGCGCTCGAACACCAGCGCATCGTTGACCTCGTAGAAGTGGTAGTGCGAACCGACCTGCACCGGCCGGTCGCCGTGGTTGGCCACGCTGACGCTGACCGTGTCACGGCCGACGTTGAGTTCGATGTCGCCAGCGGCGACCTGAATTTCACCTGGGATCATGCTGGGCTCCTGCTCCAGGTCAGACGATGGGGTCGTGTACGGTCACCAGCTTGGTGCCGTCGGGGAAGGTCGCCTCGACCTGCACGTCATGCAGCATTTCGGCAACGCCTTCCATGACCTGCTCACGGCCGATCACTTCGCGGCCCAGGCTCATCAGCTCGGCCACCGTGCGGCCATCACGGGCGCCTTCGAGCACCGCGGCACTGATCAGCGCCACGGCCTCCGGGTAGTTGAGCTTCAGGCCACGGGCCAGGCGCCGTTCGGCCAGCAGCGCGGCGGTGAACAGCAGCAGTTTGTCTTTCTCTCTCGGGGTCAGCTCCATGGCGCTCTCTCAAGTGGCCCAGATGCGCGGCGGGCAAGCGGCCAGGCCAAGAACGGCCGGGCGCAGGGCGTGCCAGAGGCGCTGCAGGGTGTGTTGCAGGTGTTGGTTGTCGTGATCGAGCAGGCGGATCACCAGCAGCGGGCCGAGCAAGGTCGCGCCTGCGGGGGTATCAAGCTCATCGAGCAGCGCTCGCACCTGCTCCAGCACAGCCGGGGTCGCGGGCGATGCGCAGAAGGTGGCGACCAGCGGGTGGCCACCGACCTTGGCCAGTTGCCCACCTGCAATGCGCAGGCGCTCGTGCAGGCCGGGGTCGCCGGGCAACGCGATGCACAAGCGGCTGTCCAGTGCGCCCAGCTCGAAGCGCTCGTTCATCACAGGCCGGCCCAGGCACAGGGTTTCCCAGGCCAGCAGCCTGGCACCGGGTTCGAGGGTGAAGCGGCTGTCGAGGCTGGCGCGGGCGCCATTGAAGAAGATGCTGTCCTGGGGGAGCCACTCCAGCGTGCTGCCGGCCTGAAGGTGAAAGCGCTGGGCCAGCCGCGCGGTAGGGCCGATGCTGCGGTAGAACTTGCTGGCCCCGGGCATGGTCAGCAGCGCGTGGCTGCCCGGTTCGAGGTGGATGTCCAGCTCCAGCCGGTCGCCGGCGACGATGCCACCAGGCGGGTGCAGCACATAAACGTGGCACGGCGCGCCTTCTGGATAGAACGGGCGCTGCACCAAAAGCGGGCCGAAATGACGGCGCGCACCAAGGCGGGTCACGCCGTTGCGCTCGACGAAGCGCAACTGCAGGTGCGCGCTCCAGCCAGCGTCCTGTTCCGATGGTTCGATCTGCTCCGCGAGCGACATCCTGCGGCCCCTTGATTTCTGTGGCCTTGAGGCCGTTTAGAGGGTCATGTGCATCACCCGTGGGTGAAAAAGGACTGACCACTCGATCAAATTTCGCTGGCTGGATATAGCAGGTTGCGGGCCAACTTCGCAGGTGAATGAAGATGAAACCTTCACGGCGAAGGCTCTGGCGTGGGGCATGCAGGGCGATGACGCACATTGCAGGGGCAACGCTTGGCCCTCTTTCGGTGCTGCGTTACAGTCTGTGTTTTGCCTTTGGCCAAGGAACCGCCATGCCCCTCGCCCCCGCCATTCCGGTACTGCGTATCTTCTCGGTGGACAAGGCCAAGGAGTTCTATCTGGACTTCCTGGGCTTCCAGCTCGACTGGGAACACCGTTTCAGCCCGGACCTGCCGCTATACGCGCAGATCCACCGCGACGGGCTGATCCTGCACCTGAGCGAACACCACGGTGACGCCTGCCCGGGCTCGACCGTGTTTGCCCGTACCGAGGACCTGCTGGCGCTGGAGCGCGAACTGCTGGACAAGCAGTACGGCTATGCCCGCCCCCAGGCCGAACGGGTCGACTGGGGCTTGCAGATGCAGATTCGCGACCCGTTCGGCAACCTGTTGCGCTTCTGCCAGCAAATTGATGACGAGGCTGCCCAGTGAAAGCCATGAGCAAACGCGACCTGGCGCGCCTGGAGCGCGAATTGGTCGCCTGCCTGACCGAGGCCTGCGAAACCGCAAAGGCCGAGATCGTCGGGTTCAGCTGGCTGACCCATCGGCTGGCCCCGGAAGATTTTCCGGCCAGCCTTCGGATTACCTGGGTGTTCGAGCGCGAAGCCGATAAAACCGTCGCGCTGGCGGGTGCGGCCAAGGGGCGCATGCTGGCGCTGACCGCCCAGGCGCTCGAGCAAGCGGGTGTGACGCTGGATCACGCGGCCTGGCATGTGCGCTTCGACAGTGAAGAAGCCTGCAGCCGCAGCCATGCCGGGGACTGGAACAGGCGCCTGCAGCAACGCTGAAGCTGGATGGGCCTTGTATTGCCTGGCCCGGCCTCTTCGCGGGCAAGCCCGCTCCCACAGGTACTGTGCAAGTCTTGAAGCCTGCGATGATCCTCTGGAGCCGGCCTATTCGCGGGCAAGCCCGCTCCCACAGGTACTGTGCAAGTCTTGAAGCCTGCGATGATCCTCTGGAGCCGGCCTATTCGCGGGTAAACCCGCTCCCACAGGTACTGTGCAAGTCTTGAAGCCTGCGATGATCCTGTGGGGTCGGCCTATTCGCGGGTAAACCCGCTCCCACAGGTACTGTGCAAGTCTTAAAGCCTGTTGATGACCCTGTGGGAGCGGGTTTACCCGCGAATAGGCCGACCCAGACAATCGAGATCTTCCAGTTAATGGCCAATTCGTCACTGGCCGTTCCCGATCCGCGACGGATGTATTATCGTGGCGAGGTGCGCATATAACAGCAGCCTGAGCGATCGGGCACTTGCAAGACAATCGAGGGTGTCATGAGTAACGAAAGCATTAACTGGGACAAGCTGGGTTTCGACTACATCAAGACCGACAAGCGCTACCTGTCCGTATGGCGCAATGGTGAGTGGGACAAAGGCACCCTGACCGAAGACAACGTGCTGCACATCAGTGAAGGCTCCACCGCCCTGCACTATGGCCAGCAGTGCTTCGAAGGCCTCAAGGCCTACCGTTGCAAGGATGGCTCGATCAACCTGTTCCGCCCTGACCAGAACGCCGCGCGCATGGCCCGTAGCTGTGCCCGCCTGCTGATGCCGCAGGTGCCGACCGATGTCTTCATCGAAGCGTGCAAGCAAGTGGTCAAGGCCAACGAGAAGTTCGTCCCGCCGCACGGCAAAGGCGCCCTGTACCTGCGCCCGTTCGTCATTGGCACCGGCGACAACATCGGCGTGCGCACCGCCCCCGAGTTCATCTTCTCGGTCTTCGCCATCCCGGTTGGCTCGTACTTCAAGGGCGGCATGAAGCCGCACAACTTCCAGATCTCCAGCTTCGACCGTGCCGCCCCTCAGGGCACAGGCGCAGCCAAGGTCGGTGGCAACTACGCTGCCAGCCTGCAACCAGGCGCTGAAGCCAAGAAGGCCAACTTCGCTGACGCCATCTACCTCGATCCACTGACCCACACCAAGATCGAGGAAGTCGGTTCGGCCAACTTCTTCGGCATCACGGCCAACAACGAGTTCGTCACCCCGAAATCGGCCTCGGTATTGCCGGGCATCACCCGCCTGTCGCTGATGGAACTGGCGCAATCGCGCCTGGGCCTGACCGTGATCGAAGGTGATGTCGAGATCAACAAGCTCGACCGCTTCATCGAAGCCGGCGCTTGCGGCACCGCCGCGGTGATCACCCCGATCGGTGGCATCGAGTACAACGGCAAGCTGCACGTGTTCCACGACCTGGAAAAAGTCGGCCCGGTTACCCAGAAGCTCTACAACGAGCTGACCGGTATCCAGAGCGGCGACGTCGAAGCACCGGCTGGCTGGATCGTCAAGGTCGCCTGAGCCGCTGGGCTACGCTGATCGACGGGGCATGTCAGACACTGGCATGCCCCGTTTTGTTTTACCCTGCGTAGATGAATTTTTCTTAAATCGTCGTTTGGCTATTCTTTGGCACAATCAAGTCTCCAAATAGACGCCCAGGAACGAGCATGCCACGCGTACTGACCATCGAAGACGACGCCGTCACCGGCCAGGAAATCGTCGCCGAACTCTCCAGCCACGGCCTGGAAGTGGATTGGGCCGACAACGGCCGCGAGGGCCTGTCCAAGGCCATTGCCGGCGGTTACGACCTGATCACTGTCGACCGCATGCTGCCCGAGGTCGATGGCCTGACGATCGTCACCACCCTGCGCAACCTTAAAATCGCCACCCCGATCCTGATGATCAGCGCCCTGTCCGACGTCGACGAGCGCGTGCGCGGCCTGCGTGCCGGTGGCGACGACTACCTGACCAAACCGTTCGCCTCCGACGAGATGGCCGCGCGGGTCGAAGTGCTGCTGCGGCGCAACAGCGTACCCATGACCCAGACCCGCCTGCAGGTCGCCGACCTGCAGCTGGACCTGATCAGCCACGAGGCACGCCGCGGCGAGCACACCCTCAACCTGCTGCCCACCGAGTACAAGCTGCTGGAATACCTGATGCGTCACAGCGGCCAGGTGATCACCCGCATGATGATCTTCGAGGAAGTCTGGGGCTACCACTTCGACCCGGGCACCAACCTGATCGACGTGCACATCGGTCGCCTGCGCAAGAAGATCGACTCCCCCGGCCAGTCGCCACTGATCCGTACGGTACGGGGCTCGGGCTATGCCATTGCTGAACCCGTCTAAGGGCTGGAGCTCGTCCACCAGCCGCCTGTTGGCGCTGTACAGTTTTCTGTTCGTGGCCTGGAGCAGCATCCTCATGGGGGTGCTGTACTTCGAAGTTTCCAGTTACCTCAACAAGCTCACCCGCCACTCCATGCTGCAGCGCCAGCACCTGTTCGCGCACATGAGCGGCAAACAGCTGGACGACGCCCTGATCGCCAGCCAGGCGTTCGAAGAGCGCAGCTTCGATGCCTATGGCCTGTTCGATGACCAGTTCAACCCGGTGGGCGGGCGCATTCGTTCAATTCCGCCGGACCTTGGTCTGGACGGCAAGGTGCACGAGCTCAAGCGCTGCCTGGACGCCGACGACCCGCACATGCCACGTGACAGCTGCGATGCGGTGGCGATCAAGGTGCAGGATGGCCGCTGGCTAGTGCTGTTCCGCGACAATGGCTCGCTGTTCGTGGTCACCCGGATCATCCTGCATGCGCTGCTATGGGGCATCTCGCTGACCCTGATTCCGGGGTTTGCCGGTTGGTACCTGCTGCGCCGCCGCCCGTTGAAGCGCATCCGTGCCATTCAGGCCCAGGCCGAGCTGATCGTCGCCGGCGACCTCACCCACCGCTTGCCGCTGTCGACACGCCGCGACGAGCTGGACATGCTCGCCGACATCGTCAACGCCATGCTCGACCGCATAGAACGGTTGATGCATGAGGTCAAAGGCGTCTGCGACAACATCGCCCACGACCTGCGCACTCCCCTCACCCGCCTGCGGGCGCAGCTTTACCGCATTCGCCAGCAAAGCGCGCATGACTCGCCACAGGCCGAGGCGCTGGACCAGGCGATCGGCGAGACTGACACGTTGATGGCGCGCTTTCGTGGATTGCTGCGCATCAGCGAGCTGGAGGACCGCCAGCGTCGCGCCGGCTTCGTTCAGCTCGACCCGCATGACCTGCTGGTGGAGCTGCATGATTTCTATCTGCCGCTGGCCGAGGATGGCGGCATTCGCCTGAACCTCGAACAGCCTGCGCAGCTGCCCGCGCTGCATGGTGACCGCGAGCTGTTGTTCGAAGCCCTGGCGAACCTGGTGGGCAATGGCATCAAGTTCACGCCCGAAGGCGGTCGGGTTGCCATCAAGGCGACAGAGGATGAAACGGCCGTGCACATCGCCATCGAAGACAGCGGGCCGGGGATTCCCGAAGAGGAGCGGACTGCGGTGTTGAAGCGCTTCTATCGCAGCGAGGAAGGCCACCGCCATTCCGGGTTCGGGCTGGGGTTGTCGATCGTTGCGGCGATCGTTGACCTGCACGGGTTCGGACTGGAGATTGGCGAGAGCGAGCTGGGCGGGGCGAAACTGGTGTTGCACTGCCCGTTTGCCGGGCTGGCCAAGTAGTATCAGGGGCTGCTTTGCAGCCCTTTCGCGACACGAGGCCGCTCCTACAGGGGAACGCATATCCCTGGAGGAGCGGCCTCGTGTCGCGAAAGGGCCGCAAAGCGGCCCCAATTACTCCGATCAGTCAGCCAGACGCCAGGTAGTGGCACCCTTGCTGTCTTCCAGCACCACACCCATGGCAGTGATCTGGTCACGGATACGGTCGGACTCAGCCCAGTTCTTGTCTGCACGCGCCTGCAGGCGCGCCTGGATCAAGGCTTCCACTTCAGCCGCATCGACCTTGCCCTCGGCACCGGCACGCAGGAAGTCATCGGCCTCCAGCTGCAACACCCCCAGCACATCACCCAGTTCACGCAGGCGACCGGCCAGGCCAGCTGCTGCATCGACATCGCTGTCACGCAGGCGGTTGATCTCGCGCACCAGGTCGAACAGCACGGCGCAGGCTTCCGGGGTACCGAAGTCATCGTTCATCGCCACGCTGAAGCGCTCGACGAAGGCTTCGCCACCCTTGGCGGCAACCCGCGGCAGGCCACGCAGGGCGTGATAGAAGCGCTCCAGGGCGCCCTTGGCATCACGCAGGCTGTCTTCGGAGTAGTTGATGGCGCTGCGGTAATGGCTGGCCACCAGCAGGTAGCGCACCACCTCCGGGTGGTACTTGTCGAGCACGTCGCGGATGGTGAAGAAGTTGTTCAAGGACTTGGACATCTTCTCGCCGTTGATACGGATCATGCCGCAGTGCATCCAGGCATTGGCGTACTGCTTGCCAGTAGCTGCCTCACTCTGCGCGATCTCGTTCTCGTGGTGCGGGAACTCCAGGTCGCTGCCGCCACCATGGATGTCGAAGCTCTCGCCCAGGCAGCAGGTGGACATCACCGAGCACTCGATGTGCCAGCCCGGACGGCCAGGGCCCCACGGCGAATCCCAGTACGGTTCACCCGGCTTGACGCCTTTCCACAGGACGAAGTCGAGTGGGTCCTGCTTGGCCTCGTCGACCTCGATGCGGGCACCGATGCGCAGGTCTTCGATCTTCTTGCGCGACAGTTTGCCGTAGCCGACGAACTTGCCTACCCGGTAGTACACGTCGCCGTTGCCCGGCGCGTAGGCGTAGCCCTTGTCGATCAGGGTCTGGATCATCGCGTGCATGCCAGCGATATGGTCGGTGGCGCGCGGCTCCAGGTCCGGCTTGAGGATGTTCAGGCGGCGCTCGTCCTCGTGCATCGCGTCGATCATGCGCGCGGTCAGGGCGTCGAACGCCTCGCCGTTTTCGTTGGCGCGGTTGATGATCTTGTCGTCGATGTCGGTGATGTTGCGTACGTAGGTCAGGTCGTATCCGCTTTTACGCAGCCAGCGGGTCACCAGGTCGAACGCCACCATGCTGCGGCCGTGGCCAAGGTGGCAGTAGTCGTACACGGTCATGCCGCACACGTACATGCGCACCTTGTTGCCATCCAGCGGCTTGAAGGCTTCCTTGGTCTTGCTCAGCGTGTTGTAGATGGTAAGCACGGCGATTCCTTAGCTGCCCCAGGAGTCACGCAGGGTGACGGTGCGGTTGAACACCGGGCGACCCGGCTGGCTGTCCTTGAGGTCGGCGCAGAAGTAGCCTTCGCGCTCGAACTGGAAGCGGTCTTCAGGCTGTGCCTGGCCCAGCGACGGCTCGGCACGGCAGCCGGTCAGCACCTGCAGCGAGTCCGGGTTGATGTTGTCGAGGAAACTGCCACCCTCTTCGGTCTTCTCCGGGTTGGCGGAGCGGAACAGGCGGTCGTACAGGCGCACTTCGCATTCGACGCTGCCTTCGGCCGGCACCCAGTGGATCACGCCTTTGACCTTGCGGCCTTCCGGGTTCTTGCCCAGGGTGTCCGGGTCGTACGAGCAGCGCAGCTCGACGATGTTGCCGTCGGCATCCTTGACCGCCTCGTCGGCGCGGATCACGTAGCTGCCGCGCAGGCGCACTTCACCGCTCGGCTCCAGGCGCTTGTAGCCCTTCGGCGGCTCTTCCATGAAGTCGTCGCGGTCGATGTACAGTTCGCGGGCGAACGGCAGCACGCGCACGCCCATGTCTTCCTTCGGGTGGCGCGGCAGTTCGAGCTGCTCGACCTGGCCTTCCGGGTAGTTGGTGATGACCACTTTCAGCGGGCGCAGCACGCACATGGCGCGTGGCGCGGTGCGGTCCAGGTCGTCACGGATGCTGAACTCGAGCATCGACATGTCGACCACGCCGTCGGAGCGGTTGGTGCCGATCATGTCGCAGAAGTTGCGGATCGACGCCGGGGTGTAGCCGCGGCGGCGGAAGCCCGACAGGGTCGACATGCGTGGGTCGTCCCAGGCGCTGACGTGTTTTTCGTCTACCAGCTGCTTGAGCTTGCGCTTGGACGTGATGGTGTAGTTCAGGTTCAGACGGCTGAACTCGTACTGACGCGGGTGCGCCGGTACAGGCAGGTTGTCGAGGAACCAGTCGTACAGTGGGCGGTGGCCCTCGAACTCGAGGGTGCAGATCGAGTGGGTAATGCCTTCGATGGCGTCCGACTGACCGTGGGTGAAGTCGTAGTTCGGGTAGATGCACCACTTGTCACCGGTCTGGTGGTGGTGGGCATGGCGGATGCGATACAGGATCGGGTCGCGCAGGTTCATGTTCGGCGAGGCCATGTCGATCTTGGCACGCAGCACGCGCTCGCCGTCCTTGAACTCGCCGGCCTTCATGCGCGCGAACAGGTCGAGGTTTTCCTCGACGCTGCGCTCGCGGAACGGGCTGTTCTTGCCAGGCTCGGTCAGGCTGCCGCGGTACTCCTTGGCCTGATCAGGGGTCAGGTCGCAGACATAGGCCTTGCCACGCTTGATCAGTTCAACGGCCCAGTCGTGCAGCTGGTCGAAATAGTTGGAGGCATAGCGCACCTCGCCGGCCCAGTCGAAGCCCAGCCACTTGACGTCGCGCTGGATGGCATCGATGTATTCCTGGTCTTCCTTGGCCGGGTTGGTGTCGTCGAAGCGCAGGTGGCAGACGCCGCCGAACTCCTCGGCCAGGCCGAAGTTGACGCAGATCGACTTGGCGTGGCCAATGTGCAGGTAGCCGTTGGGCTCCGGCGGGAAACGGGTGACGATGCTGCTGTGCTTGCCCGAGTCCAGGTCGGCCTGGATGATCGGCCGCAGGAAGTTCGCAGGGACAGCGGGGGCGCCTTTGGCAGCGGCGTTGGGCGCGTTGTCGGCAGTGGGCTTGCTCATAGGATCCTTGAATGCACGTGTCCGGCCTGGGTAGGCCGATTGAATCAAAGGGCCTATCATAGCCGAAGCAGTCAAGCTGCTGACAGCCGGGCACCGACAAACTGGCGCGATTTATCGCGAACCGTGCAAAATGGCCGCCGCACGCGCCCTGAAAACATGTGTCGCGGTCGCCCGATCCTGCGTCTGGTGAGTACACGCGCCCTGCGCAGCCTATTTCCTGTATGCCTTGAAAGAGCGAATTTCAGCATGTCCAAAGTCAAACTGAGCACCAACCACGGCGACATCGTCCTGCAACTGAATGCCGAGAAAGCCCCGCTGACCGTGGCCAACTTCATTGAGTACGTAAAGGCCGGCCATTACAGCAACGTCATCTTCCACCGTGTGATCAAGGGTTTCATGATCCAGGGCGGCGGTTTCGAGCCCGGCATGAACGAAAAGCGTGACAAGCGTGCCAGCATCCAGAACGAAGCCGACAATGGCCTGAAGAACGACAAATACACCATCGCCATGGCCCGTACCATGGATCCGCACTCCGCCTCCGCGCAGTTCTTCATCAATGCCTCCAACAATGACTTCCTCAACCACAGCGGCAAGAACACCCAGGGCTGGGGCTACGCCGTATTCGGCGAAGTGATCGAAGGCCGCGAAGTCGTCGACGCCATCGAAAAAGTCGCCACCGGTTCCAAAGCTGGCCACCAGGACGTGCCTAAAGATGACGTGATCATCGAGAAAGCCGAGATCATTGAGTGATCCTGCTGATCTCCGATCTGCATTTGCAAGAAGAACGCCCGGACATTACCCGGGCGTTTCTTGATCTGCTCGACGGCCGCGCCCGCCACGCCAAGGCGTTGTACATCCTTGGTGACTTCTTCGAAGCGTGGATCGGTGACGATGCCATGACACCGTTCCAGCAGTCGATCTGCCAGGCCTTGCGCCAGCTCAGCGACAGCGGCACGGCGATCTACCTGATGCACGGCAACCGCGACTTCCTGATTGGCCAGGACTTCTGCACGGCCGCCGGCTGCACCCTGCTTGCCGACCCGAGCGTGATCGAACTGGGCGGTGAACAGGTGTTGCTGATGCATGGCGACACCCTGTGCACCCGCGACCTGGCCTACATGAAGATGCGCCGCTACCTGCGCAACCCGGTGAGTCTGTGGATCCTGCGGCACCTGCCGCTGGCCAGCCGGCAAAAACTGGCGCGCAAGCTGCGCAGCGAAAGCCGCGCTCAGACACGCATGAAGGCTACCGAGATCGTCGACGTCACGCCGGAAGAAGTGCCAAAGGTGATGGCTGCGCACGGCGTGCGCACGCTGGTGCATGGCCACACCCACCGGCCAGCGATCCACAAGCTGGTAGTGGAAGGCGAACCGGCGCGGCGCATCGTGCTGGGGGATTGGGACCGCCGGGGCTGGACCCTGCAGGTCGATGGGCAAGGCTTTGCCCTGGAACCGTTCGAGTTTTCCTGAAAGATCAAGTTGACTTCTTCGCGGGTAAACCCGCTCCCACAGGATCTCACCGCCTGCAGCCTTGGTGCAGTACCTGTGGGAGCGGGTTTACCCGCGAAGAGGCCGGTGCAGGCTAAAGGCTCAAGGCCGGCTGGCCACGACCCCTTTATCCCGCTCACTGATCACATACTGCCGATACTCAGGGTCCGCCTTGATCTGCGCCTCGGTAAACGGTATCGATGGCAGCTGCTTGGCCGCAAACGCCTTGGTCTGGTCGTTGAAGTGCGCCGAGCCGGCTTCGCTGGACTGCGAAAATGCCAGCAGGCCACGTGCCTGCGGCCCGCTTTCCGTGAAGCTCACCAACTGCAGGTAGCTGGTACCGCTGACCACCAGGCGCTTGCCTGGCCCGTGCGGCACGCTGAACATCGCGTTGTAGATACCCAGCTGCTGCGGCCCGCCCGGTACTGGCGTGCCATCGGCGGCCTGCTGGATCTGCCCCCAACGGCTGCCCTCCTCCACACCCGCCTTGGCCACTTGCTGCAACGAGGCCAAGGCCGCTTCGCGCAACAGTTTGCGCACTGCCGCCTGCTCTACCGCAAGGCCACGTGGGGTGTGCTGTGGATCTGCCGGGTCAAAGGCCACGCGCCAGCTTTGTGGTTTTTTGGCCATGGCCTCGACCATGTTCTGGAAGTGCACCAGGCCGATACCGCTGTTCAAATCGGCCTTGCCATTCCAGCTGGCGAGGCTGGAGCACACGGCCAGCAGGTCCGCCTCAGCGCCTTTGCACCACTGCAGCAGGTCGGGCAGCACCAGTTTGGCCAGGTACACTTCGTCATCCAGCACCATGCGCTGCAGGTCATCGACACTCAGCTTGGCGTTGCCTTGCAAGCGCTCCAGGGCGAAACGCCCACGCATGCCCAGCGGTTGGTCGTTGCGGCTGATCAACGGCGAGAAGCCCGTCAGTGGCTGGGCCGGGTTGGCCATCCAGGCCGGGTCGTTGGAGTTTTGCACAAAGTCGCTACGCTCCAGGCTCGGCAACATCCGCGCCGGGAAGATGCCAGGCTGCGCGGCCTGGGCATCGACTTTCCACTGGCAGGCACTGCGCGACCCGTCCAGTACGACCAAAGGGCCTTGCGCCGCCGGGTTGCTGCATGCGCTCAGCAGTTGCTGATCGACATAAGGCACCACGGACTGGTTCAGGTACAGCGCCTTGCCTTGGGCATCAACCGCCAGGGTGTTGACCCACGGGATGCCCTGCAGTTGCTCGATAGAGCCCTTCAAGGCATCCAGGCTGTCGGCACGGTTGATGCTGTACCACTGCTGCAGCACGCGCGTGTTGTCCAGGTTGGCATCGCGCAGGCTATAGGCCGCCTGGGTATCCCAGTCCAGCCGGCCTGGCCACTGCACAACCGGCCCGAAACTGGAGCTGTAGACCTGGCGTTCAACCTGGCTGAGCGTGCCATCTGCGGCCTTGACCGTGACGCTCACGGTCTGCTGTGCCATGGGTACGGACTTGCCATCCTGCAGGTAGCGGGTCGGGTCCTTGGGGTCCAGTTGCAGGCGGTACAGGGTGAAGTGCTTCGAGGTATCAACCGTGTGCGTCCAGGCCAGGCGGCGGTTGAAGCCGATGTTCACCACAGGCAGGCCAGGCAAGGCGGCCCCCATCACGTCCAGCTTGCCTGGGATAGTCAATTGCATCTGGTAGAAACGCATCCCGCCCATCCATGGGAAGTGCGGGTTGGCCAGCAGCAGGCCACGGCCATTGGCCGAGCGCTGAGCCCCCACTGCCACGGCGTTGCTGCCACGCTCGGAGGCGAAGCGCTGCTGCTGAGCCAGTGCCACGTCAAAAGCCGGGGCTGCTTGCTGGGCTGCCAGCTTGGGCGGCTGGGCCCCCGCCAGCGCTTCGGCGAACTGGCCCACACCCCCTTCAGCCAACAGCCGACGGGTCAGCTTGACCAGATCCTGGCTGGTGATCGGGCGCACCCACTGGCCATCGCCACACTCCGCAGGCAGGCCCTGGCTGCGCCGCTCGGCCAGGGCTCGATTGAAGCCACTGGCATAACCTTCCAGCAGTTCACGCACCTGCGCTGGCTGGGCCTGCATGAAGCCACTGACTGCCGTCGGCGTATTGAGCCAGGTGAAAAACAGGTCGCTGGCCAAGTTGCCACGTTGTTCAAGGGTCACGCCTTGGGCGCCGAAATAACGCGAGCGCTCACCATTGACCGTCAGCACTTCATTGGCCAGCAGGCACAGGTTGTCTTGGGCATAGGCATAGCCAATGCCATAGCCCAGGCCGCGCTCGTCCTTGGCGACAATATGTGGCACGCCAAAACTGGTGCGGCGGATCTGCGCACTGGCATCAGCGCTGGTTTCCCGCGCCTGCACGGCTACGCTGGAGGCGACCAAGGCAGCCGCCAGGCTGGCACAGGTCAAGGGACGCGAAATTGGCAACACGGGCACTCCTCGGATTCAGGGGGTCATTCCCGATCAGACGAATGGCTGGATGAAAATTTTACGCGCGCGGGTGCTGCAAACCGTCTTTAAGAAAAACCGGCAGAAACTTTTTTCAGCAAGAAGCTGCAGATTGGCCGTTCTCATTCGTCCTAATCAGTGAGGCACCCATATTTCGGGACAGTCCACGAAAAGGAGCATTCACATGTACAACCCGCAACCCTCATTGCAGACCGGGCGCGCACCGGGCAAGGCGGCCAATGGAACGGCCGGCTGCGTGGACGAACGTGCCGGTAACACGCAGATTCGCGAACTGCTGCGTAACTACGGCCTGCGTACCAGCCTAATTCGCCTGAAGGTGATCGATGCGCTGTACAACGCAGACCGTACCGGGCGCAGCATTGGCGTGCGGGGCGTGCATGCGCAACTGGAACAACTGGACATACCGCTGTCGTTCCTGAGCGTGCGCGAGGTACTCAAACGGCTGTGCACGGAGGGCGTGATCAGCCTTGGCAGCGACAAGTGCTACAGCCTCAAGCCAGAAGCCCGCGCCGTGCTCGAGCAGCCCTTGTCGCGCTGACTGAAGGCCGGCCTGGCGTGGCCGGCCGGCAGGTGTCAGGGCTTGACCTTGCGCCGCAGAATCCCGTTGATCACGACCACGACGACGGCAATGGCAATGGCCAACATCTGGAAGGTCTGTTCACTGATCGTGCCTTGCTTCTGCAGATGCGACAGGCCCAGCATGAGGCCCAGCACCACCAGGATGATCAGAAGCGAATATTTGAGGCGCTGCACGTGTGTCATCGAAAAATCCTTCAACATCGGGGGCATTTGGCTCGCAATGAGCAGGCGCAATGATACAACGGCCATGGCTTGCGGCGCTGCATTTCCTGCTTAGCAGGGCGAACCAGGCCTGAAAGTATTGGGTTTCCCCAACCCACGCTGGAGGCACCATGCGCAATTTCGCGCTGTTCATCATGCTCCTCACCCCCGCACTTGCCACTCATGCCTTGGACACCCGCCAGACACCGCCCGAACAATTGCTCCAGCTAGGCAGCCAGCTGGCTGACCAAGCAGGCAGCAGCCAATGGCAACAACTGTGGCAAAGAACCCGCCATGCCGGGCACTTCAAGGCCACGTCCGGGCATGCCTACTTCACGGTCCCCCACCCGCTGCTGCCAGAACTGGCTCGGCAGACCTTGGCGCGCGCGGATCAGGTCGAGACCGTGAACAGCACCCTCGCCCGCTATCGGCGCACCTTTCCTGACAGGGTCATCGGCATGCTCGATGAGCAGCCGTTGTACAGCCTTTGCCTGATCATCGACTGGCGCTCCCTGCCGCAAGCACAGGCAAGTAAAGCGCACGCCTACCTGCGTGGAGCAAGCCTGCTGAACAGTTATCCATGCAAATAAGGGTGCGGGCACTTAGTTGCACGGTGGAAAAGCAACCCAACGTGAAATCGGGCCTGCACGGCAACAGCGAGGCATCGTCCTACACCTCGCGACATCGTTGCCTGCAAGCCCTGCTCATCGAAGCTACAGCTGCCAGCCCACTTGGCGCCTAGCGACAGTTTTATCGCTCCCCGAGAATTCCCCCATGCCAACTACAGGCATCGCGCCCCATCAACCGCGAGGAAGTCTCATATGGAACTGCCAGATCTCACCTCCATCGACATCGGCCAGTTACCGCATTCGTTGCAGGCCCTGATCGAATGCATCGGCCTTGAAAACGCCTACCAGATGACCTGCGCCTACGGCGGCAGGCCCAAGTACATACCTAAATATCGAGAGCGTACCAAGCTCGCCGACGTACTCCCGGCCGATGCCCTCGACGCCTTGATCAAACGCTTTGCCGGCGTGGCCCTGGAAATTCCCAAGGCAGACCATTTTTTGCGTCAGTTGCGCAACCTGCAGATCCAGAAAGAAAGCGCCAACGGCCTGTCACGCAGCCTGCTAGCCGACAAATACGGCCTGAGCCTGCGCCAGATCGGCAACATTCGCCGCCAGGAACAATGCACTCGCTGACGGCGCCCCCATCGGCCGCCCATAGCGGCCGCCCCCTCAACGCTAAAGAAAAGAGAAGACTCTAATGTCCATCGACAACAGCCTCATCGGCTCGGTCCTCAATGCCTTGCCCATGGACCGCATGATCGCAGCACCGCTGCAGGCCATGGTCCAGGCGCAGGTGACTGCCAGCAAATCCTATGCGGACTTCCTCATGCAGGTGTGCGTACAGGACGGCAAAGCGGTTGCCATCCAGTTCGACTATGACGAAACCATCGTTGACGAACAAGGCGAGTACAAAGGCGTCGTCAGCAAGTCCATGAAGGTGCCGCTGCTGGCGGCCATCACCCACCCGAACATATCCATCGATGAAGGCAACGTCGAATTCGAGATGACCATCAGCCAGATGGCCGAAGACTTCAGCGAATCCAGCAAAAGTGGTGACCTGGCTGCCTCATTGGGCTGGGGCCCTTTCAAACTGGATGTGAAAGGCAGCATCAGCAGCAAGTCCACGCAAACCCGCAAGACCGATACCCGGGCACGCTATGCGTTCAGTACCTCGCTACGTCGCCAGGACCCACCAGAAGCCATGATGCGGGTAATCGATTTCCTCACCGAGGCCGCCACCAAGCCGACCGTGGTCAAATCCTCAACCTTGGACAGTCAGGAGTCGATCTCGCAGGCCGACACCCTCAAGACCACACCTGCCATAGAGAGCAATGCTGGCAAGAGCTCCTCTACTGATCGATTGTAATCCCGCTACGTGATTGGTCGCCCCGCACCTGCCTGTGGGGCCTCTCTCTGCCTCAGGAGCCCGCCCCATGGACAACCCACCAGCCCCCATGACCGCCCTCGACCTGCGGGATATTACCCGCGGCCTTCAAGAGGCCGCTGCTGCCACCAACAGCCTGATTGCCCAGCAGTACATCAATTTGTTCGACCAGTTCTTCGACTCCGACACCCAGGCGCTAGGGAGCCCGATGAGGGCCAAGATGGTCGAGGTTGCGATGGATGACAGGCATGTGATGCGCGTGCCACTGTTCGCCCTGGTAGCGCCCAAGGGCCTGACCCTGGAGCGCATGCAGGTGGACCTTTCGGTACGAGTAAACGCTACTGAGGGGCTGCGCACCCTGGGTGAGGAATGTGAACGGGCCAACGCTGCCAGCTTCAAGGTGACGATCGGCGCGCAGGGCCGCCAGGGCGAAGCCCGGGACCCTGACGAAGTGCAGATACGCATGCAGTTTCATGCCAGCGAACCACCCGAGGCGCTCAACCGCCTGATCGAGGAGTACACCAGACTGATCACTCCCATGCGTATACCCGACACGCCTTCGCCCACTGAAACCAACGAATTCGTCGAGGCCGCCACCGTACGCTGAAGCCCCTCAGAAGTCGCGCTTGTAGAAGATATCCAGGGAGCTTGCCAGCCCACTGGCGGCCTCCAGATACACCTTCTTGCTCAACTTGTAGCGCAGCGCAATGGTATTGGCCGGCTCGAACACCCCCACCCCGTAGCGTAAGCTGAGCTTCTCGGTCAGGTTGCCACTGGCTACCACGCTGGTGCTGTTACCGGAACCTTCGGTGTCCAGCTGGAAGTCATCGATCCCCAGGCCAGATGCCAGGCTACCGGTGATCCCGGCACTGCCCGCCAGGCCCAGGCCCAATGCCGCTTCGGCAAGCATATTGTTGTCTTCCCCCGAGGTCCCCAGCGGGCGCCCGAGTACCAGATAGGACAGTGCCTGCTCCTGGCTCATGGCCGGTTCCGAGAACACTGTGGTGTTCGGCTGCTCGGCACTGCCGCTCAGGCGAATACCGGCAATCACATCGTCAACCTTGCGGATGGCCTCGATATCCAGATATGGCTGGTCGATCGGCCCGGCGAACAGCAGCCGGGCACGGCGAATGGTCAGGCGCTGGCCGTAGGCACGGTAGCGGCCATCGGACAGGCTCAACTCACCACGGGTGTCCATGTTGTCGCCAATGTGCACATGGCCGAGCAGGTTGGCGGTCAGGCCGAAGCCGCTGAACGACAACTTGTCCTGCCCCACTACCACATCGATGTCCATGGCCATCGCCATGGGCGGTTTGCCCTCCTCGGTCTGGTGGCCGACGATGACCGTGTCGTCCGAGACCTTGACGGTCGAGGGTGGCAACTCGCGCACGGTGATCTTGCCTTTGGGCACCAGCACTTTGCCGGTCACCGCCAGTTTGTCATCGATCAGGCGCAGGTTGAGGTCTGGCGCGACTTCAAGCGTGGCATAGGGCTCGACCGTCACGGGCAACTGTTGCCCCTGCAGGCGTAGGTCCATACCCAATGCCTGGCCCCAGGTCAGGTGGCCGTTGAGCTGGCCGCGCCCGGCATCGCCGCTGCGCCAGCCTCCGTTGAGCAGCACCTGCTCACCGGCGATAGAGGCCTGCAGCGACAGCTCCTGCAGGCTGATCGGCAGCTCGGCACCGCTGACCTCGCCACCGCTGAGCATCAGGTTGCCGTTGACCTGAGGCGCAAGCAGGGTGCCGGTCAGGCGCCCACTACCCTTCAATTGCCCCGTCAGGCGCTCGACCATCGGCACGAAAGGACGGGCGATAGACAGATCCAGCCCGGCCAGGCGGAAGTCACCCGACAGCGGTTTGCCCTTGCCCAACGGGTCGAGGCGCGTATTCAGGCTCAACTCGCCCAGGCGTTCGCCGCGAAAGTCCAGGCGTGTATCGACCCGACGCGGCGCCAGGGTGCTTTCCAGACGCAAGGTCTGATAGGGGAAGTCGATCCAGCGACCCTTGTCACGCACGCGCAACGTGCCGCCACTGGCATCGACACCAACGGTGCCTTTCGGGCCGCTGGCCGGGATATCCAGGTTCACGTCGGCATTGAGCATACCCTGCCAGGCGAAGTCCTTAGGCAGCCATTGTGCCAGGCTGCCCAGCGGGAACTGCTTGAGGTGATAGCGCAGGCGTGGCTCGGGCGCCAGGCGCTGGTCCTCGCCGCACAAGCTGGCCTGGCCGGATCGCCAGCAATGGGCGCCGAAATCCAGTTGCCCATTGGCCAGCCGCTGCAGGCGGGCCGGAGCCTGCAACTGCCAGTCCTGGCCGCCAGCCTGGATCCTGCCGCTGGCCAGGCGCCCGCGCCAGTCGCCTTTGCTCAACTGGCCATCCAGGCCCAGATCAAGCGTGAGCTGCGGGCCATCCAGGGCCAAGGTCAGTGCCTGCTGACGAATGTCGCCCTTGCCATTGGCCTGCAAGGTCCCCAACAGCGTGTCGCCCAGGCGGATGCCGTTGGCCTTGAGATCAAGCACCCCGCGCTGAGCGCTGTCCAGGCGCGCCTCCAGGTCGAGCCGCTGGATGCGGTTTTCTTCCTGTGCCAGTTGCTGGCCCTGCAAAGTCAGGTTGCCCTGCGGCGCGTTCAGCGTGCCGCTGACATCCAGGCGGCCCTTGACCTGCCCCTGTAACCTCGGCCACAGCTGGCCCAGCCGCGGCAGATCGAGGTCCACACGCCCGGCCAGACGCTGCTGCAGGCTGCCGCTGCCATTGATACGGTTATCACCCAATTGCACGGCCAAGGCGCCGAGTGTCCAGTTCTGCCCGGCACCTTGCGCTTCGACCTTGAGCACCGCCGGTTGCCCGCGCAGGCGCCCCTTGAGGTCGAGCTGGGCATCCAGGCTGAGCTGTTCACCTTTCATTTCACCCTTGCTGCGCAACGGCCCGGCCAGGGTCCCGGGCAACTCAGCGAGCCAGTAGGCAGGGTCCAGGGCCGACAGTTGCAGGTCGACATCCCAGGCCAGGGTATCAGCGAAGCGCACCGCGACACTGCCAGCCGCCTTGCCCTGCCCGGCAGTCATCGCCACCTGCGGCAAGCGCAGCTGGCTCAGGTCACCTTCGAACGGGCTGGCCAGGGTGAACGCACCTGCCGGGCCATCGAGGTCACCGTTGAAGGTACCGTTGTAGTTGCCATCGCGGTATTGCACCTGAGCATTGAACCGCTTGAGTGTCACCTGCGGCGGAGTTTCGAGCGGGTACAGGCGCAGCCACGGGAAATCCTGCCAGTCGAGCTGCGCGTCAGCCTTCAGGCCTTGCTGCCAGTCAGCACTGGCCTGCAGCTTTACGCGCTGGCTTTCGCTGGCCGTCAGGTCCAGGGCATCCAGCTTGGCGCCCTTGGCGTCCACCATGCCGGTCAGCACCAGGGCGATCGGTGACTGTTCGGCCGGCAAGCTGGCGGTGCCGGACAGATGATAGCCCTTGAGCAGATCGCCCTGGGCATCCAGCACGAGCTGATTGAGCTGCAACGTGTCGGGCAGCGAAGCCGTTGGTTTGAAGGCATCGGAGCGAATCTGCAGTTTCGCCGGCAGGTGTTCGGCAAGGGCCTGTACCGTCCCGCTCAGGCGGGCATCAAGGTAGCCGCTGCTGGTGGCGTCGAGGATGAGGGACTTCTGCAGCTCGCCCTTGGCGTTCAGCGCCAGTTGCCAGGCCTTGCCCTCCACCGCCGGCAACTGCACGTGCCCTTGCAATTGCAGCGGCCAGTCGCCCTCAGGCTGCAGGTCACCCTGCACATCCACGCGCAGGTCGTCGCGTTGCAGCTGCAGGCTTTCGACGCGCAGGCCAGTTGCATTCCAGTGCGCCGCCAGATGCAAATCGCCCAGCAGGTCGCTGCCATCCAGGCGCAACTGACCCACCTTGACCTCGCCCACTTCGATGGCCAGCGGCAAGCGCAGCGTCGGCAGTTGCACAGGGCCGCTCTCGGCCGGCTCGTCACCTGGCGCAAATGCCATGTCGACGCGCCGTGCATGCAGTTGCTCGATACACAGCGTGGCCCGCAGCAGGCAAGCGGGCGACCAGTTGAGCAACGGTGCCTCGACTTCAACCCGGTTGCCGCCATCGACCCAGCTCAAACGGCTGGCCTGCCAGGTGCCCGCCAGGCGCCCCTGGAAATCGTCGAGGGTCAGCCCAGGTACCCGGCCCAAGGCCCAGCGGCTGCCGCTTTCGGTCCCCAGCAACAGGCCCAGGGCCAGGGCCACCAGCAGCACACTGCCGAGCATGCCCAGCAGAATGAATTTGAACACACGCATCACAGCTCGGGCCCCATGGAGAAGTGCAGGCGAATTCCGCCATCGTCATCGAGCGCCTTGGCCAGGTCCAGGCGCAGCGGCCCTACCGGCGACACCCAGCGCACACCGATACCAACCCCGGTCTTGAGGCTTGGCAGTTCCAGGGTGTTGAACGCGTTGCCCTGGTCGATGAAGGTTGCCACCCGCCATTTTTCGGCCAGCGAGTACTGATACTCGACACTGCCCGCGACCAGATAGCGGCCACCGATACGGTCGCCGTCGCTGTTCTTCGGCGACAGGGTCTGGTAGTCGTAGCCGCGCACGCTCTGATCGCCACCGGCGAAGAAGCGCAGCGACGGTGGAATGTTGTTCTTGTAGCCGTTGGTGGCACTGCCACCAAACTGCACCCGGCCGAGGAAGCGGTGGTTGTGGCCAAGGGTGGTCAGGCCCTTGAGCAGGACATTGCCATGCAACAGGTTGGTGTCGGACATCAGCCCTTCCTTGGCCACCTGGGTGTCGAACTGCAAGCGGTAGCCGTTATGCGGGTCGATGCGGTTGTCACTGCGCAGGTAGGAAAAACTCACACCCGGCATCAACAGTTTGCTCAGCCCCGAGTCATCGCCCAGGCGATACTCTTCGCGCTGATACTTGAGCGAGATCACCCGCTGCCAGCCGCTGGGCAGCTTGCTGTGCCACTCAGGGCCGACGGTCAGCAGCTTGCTGAGGGTGTCGGTGCCGGCGATTTCTTCGTTCTGGTAGCCGCCGGCAAAGCGCAGTTTGTCGGTCAGGGGCGGATCGAGAGGCACGTCATACCACAGACCGACGTTTTGCCGCGGTGCCGACAGTTCGGTCTCCCAGCCATAACTGTGGCCTTGCGGGTTGACCCAGTGCCGCGTCCAGTTGGCCTTGCCGCGCGGGCCGACGTCGGTCGAAAAGCCCAGGCCGAGGCCCATGGTGCGTGGTTTGCGGGTCTCGAGGCGTACATCCACGGGGATGTCTTCACCGACCGCTGCGGTGGGTGCGGCATCGACCCGCACACCTTCAAAATAGCCACTCGATTGCAGGTCGTTGTTGAGCCCGGCGATCAGTTCGGAATCGTAAGGCGTGCCGGGCTTGAACGAGACCATGCGTTGCAGCAGGTCTTCGTCCAGCGGCGTGTCACCACTGAATGTCACTGCCCCGAGGCGATAGCGCGGCCCACTCTGGTAAACCAGCTCGATGTCGGCCACGCCGGCCTGCGGGTCGACGGCCAGGCGCTGGCGCGTGAAGTGGCCACTGAAGAAGCCATAACGCGAAGCCTGGTTCTGGATCAGCCGTTTGGCATCCTCGTACAGGCCATGGTTGAGCTGCTCGCCCGGCCGTAATGCCCTGCTGTCAGGCACGCGAAAGGCCTTCATCTCGCTGGCCGGACCTTCGATGCGCACGGTCACGTTGCGCAGGCGCACAGGCTCGCCGGGGTCGATCTTGATGATCAGTTGGGGGGATTGATCGGCCTTGGCAGGCGGTTTGACTTCGGTGTCGACCTGCGCCTGATAGTAGCCAAGTGCCTGCGCGGCCTTGCGCGCCTGCTCCTGGGCCCCGCGACTGAAACGCAGCAGCGCTTCTTCATCGCGGTCACCAAGGTTACCGATATAGCCTTCGACATTGGCCTTGAGCTCCTTGTTGGCTGGTTTTACCTTCACCAGCAACTCGCTCTGGCCCCATGCTGCGAAACTGGCGGCCCAGAAAACCAGGCCCCAGGTTAGTCTTCCTGAATACGTCATGCGGCGCATGCTACCAGAGCCAAGCGCTCAAGGGAGGCGCCTGGCAGCCCACTTCAGGCAATTGATGACATCGATGACACCGGATTGGGATGAAAAAACACCCGTTCCCGGATTGGCCCTACAGCCACCTCGCCAATCTCTTCGTAGCCTTGGCGCGCGTAAAAGGCCAGGTAATGCTCGTTGCCAGAGTCCAGCACCACGCCCTGGGTATTGGGGTCCTCCGCGCACCAGTCATGAACAGCTTGTAACAATTGTTCACCGTAGTGATGGCCACGAAACTGTGGATGCACGCCCAGCAGCGGCAGCATGTGCACCTGCCCGGTCGGCAGGCAGCTGGCCAGCGCTGCCTGGTAATCCATATAGCGACGGGTACAGCGTTGGCCGGTGCCCAGTAGCATGCGCAAGCGCCAGGCCCAGCTGTCGGCCACCCCCAGGCGGCGCTGTGGCGGCACGATCAGGGCCACGGCGATCAGGCGGTCTTCCAGCAGCAGGCCGATGGCCGGCAGCTGCAGATAAAAGTGCTGGCGCACCCACTCGCGCACCATCACCCGCAGCCGGCGTTCGTAGCCTGGCCGCTGGCCCTCGAAGATATAGGCAAAAGTCGGTTCGTGCCGATAGGCGTTGTACAGCAGCGAGCGTGCCTCACGGCTGTAGCCGTCATCGAGCGTGCAGATACGTGCCTGGGCGGCAGTGGCTTCGGGCATGGCGGGCAGTCCTCCTGGAAAGGGCATATTCAGTGCCTTGGAGGTGCTCCACTGCGCATCGTTCACCTCCACCAGCACGTTAGCAGTGCCTGAACGCGGCTGCCATGCTGGTGATGAACGCCGATGTCGGCTAGCATCCGGCCTTTTACCAGGATTGTCTTTCCATGAAGATCGTCTGTTTCAACATCAACGGCCTGCGGGCCCGCCCGCACCAGCTGGCGGCGCTGATCGAAAAGCACCAGCCGGACGTGATCGGCCTGCAGGAAACCAAGGTCAGCGACGATCAGTTCCCCCTGGCCGATGTCCAGGCCCTGGGCTACCACGTGCACTACCACGGCCAGAAGGGCCATTATGGCGTCGCCCTGCTCTCGCGCCAGGCGCCGCTGAGTCTGTTCAAAGGCTTTGCCACAGATGAAGAAGATGCCCAGCGACGCTTCATCTGGGGTACCTTCGCCGATGCCGACGGCAACCCGATCACGGTCATGAACGGCTACTTCCCGCAGGGCGAAAGCCGCGACCACCCGACCAAGTTCCCGGCCAAGCAGCGCTTCTACAGCGACCTGCAAGCGCTGCTGGAAGGGCAGTTCAAGAACGACCAGCCGGTACTGGTGATGGGCGACATGAACATCTCGCCCCAGGACTGCGACATCGGCATCGGCCCGGACAATGCCAAGCGCTGGCTGAAGACTGGCAAGTGCAGCTTCCTGCCGGAAGAGCGCGAGTGGATGGAGCGCCTCAAGGGTTGGGGCCTGGTAGACAGTTTCCGCCACCTGCACCCGGAAGTGGCCGACCGCTTCAGCTGGTTCGACTACCGCAGCCGCGGCTTCGAGGACGAACCCAAGCGCGGGCTGCGCATCGACCTGATCATGACCTCCCAGGCCCTGGTGCCGCGGATCAAGGCGGCTGGAGTGGACTATGAGCTGCGCGGGATGGAAAAACCTTCGGACCATGCGCCGATCTGGCTTGAGTTGAGTTGAGTTGAGTTGAGTTGAGTGATGTGGGGCATGCCGTCAGGGATGTGGCGCCGGTAAGAGCGAGCGCCGCCCGCGCGGCGCATCGCGGATGAATCCGCTCCTACATCTGTTGCAAGGTGGCCATGCCTGTCAGGCCATGGTTGTCAGCCTTGTTTGTAGGGCTCAAGGCATTCGGCAAGGCAGGCGACCATGGCGCTACAGGTTCGGCACGTTGCAACAGATGTAGGAGCGGATTCATCCGCGATGCGCCGCGCGGGCGGCGCTCGATCTCAAACCCGCTGCATGCCTCAAGCCCTACCCACCCGCTACAACCCCAACCGCAACGCCTCCCCCACCCCCGCCCCACGCCCATCGTCCGCCGCGCTGACCAGGGCAAAGTTGTACGCCCCGTGCGACCAGTAGCGCGCTTCCAGTTGCCCATCGACCCGCTGCCCCTGGGGCATGCGCTGATAGCGATCACCCGGCGAGCGCAGGAACAGGCTGATGCGCTGGCCGTTGCGATCCTGGAACACCAGCAGCGCCGCCGGCCCCTGTTCGTTGCTGAGCAACCGCGCCCCGACCGGCTGGAAACCATACCCCGCCAGATCCGGCAACTGCCCCACACGGCTGAAATGCCGGCCCAGCCAATCGCGCAACTGTGCCGGGTCACTGGCCTGGATATCCAGCGCCTCGCTGCCGGCGAACAACCGATGGGCCTGCACTGCATCGGCCATCGGCAGCTCATTGCCCGCCAAGGTGACCTGGCGTGCTTGCCAGCCCCCCAGCCCGCCGACGCCCAGCGCCAGCAACAATACCGCTGCCGATGCCAGCCGCCGCTGCCGGCGCTGGCGCACCCGCTGCTGTACCTGACGCAGGTCGAGCGTCGCCACACCCGGCTGCTCACCAAAGCCGGCCAACGCCGCGCGCAAGCGCCGGGCATCGGCGCGCCAGGCCTCGACCCGCGCCGCTTGCTGCGGATTGGCCGCCAGCCAGGCCTGTACCTCGGCACGCCGCGCCGGCTCCAGGCGGTCGTCGACAAAGGCGTGCAGTTCGTCTTCACCAGGAATCAGGCGTGTCATTTGAGTCTCCGCAAAGCCGGCGGCTGGGGGTTGCCCTCGGTCAGTTCACGCAAGGCAGCACGGGCACGCGACAGCCGCGACATCACCGTGCCAATGGGGATTTCCAGGGCCGCTGCGGCCTCCTTGTAACTGAGCCCCTCGATGCTGACCAGCAACAGCAAGGCCCGCTGCTCGGTGGACAGATGGGCGAAGGCCTGCAAGTCAGCCTGGGCCAGCACGATATCCTCGGTATTGTCGCCCACCGCTTCGTGCGCCATTTCGCCGCGGCCGAACCACGACAACCAGCGGGCATGCAAGCGCTCGCGGCGCTTATTATCGAGAAACAGCCGATACAAGATGGTGAAAAGCCAGGCCCGCAGTGCCTCGGCTTCGCGTTGCTGGCCACGGCGGCTCAAGGCGCGCTCGACCGTGGCCTGTACCAGGTCGTCGGCGCTGCCGGGTTCGCGGGTCAGCCACAAGGCAAAGCGGCGCAGGCGCTGCAGCAGCTCACGCCACTGCTGTTCGTCCAGATCGTGCATGGTCAGGTACCGGGCGCTGGGGTTGTCAGTGTATGGGGCAGACGCCTGGGGAGAAAATCTATTCCCGTTGATGGAATAAGTTTTTCCCTGCGCCGTCGTACCGGCACCTTCACTGAACCGGATGACCACCATGAACTCACCCTTGCAAGGCCCCGCCAAGGCGCTGCGCCTGGCCGGCATAGGCGCCGTGATGCTGGCGCTGGGCGCCGGCTTTGCCTATGCGGCCGGCTGGATCGGCGGGCCGCAGCTGACACCGCAGCGCATCATCGATACCTTCGAGGCCCAGGCCGGCCACTATCCGGGCTATCGCAAAAACCACGCCAAGGGCCTTTGCATCAGTGGCTACTTCCAGCCCAGCGGGCAGGCCGCAAACTTGTCGACCGCACGGGCCTTCAGCCAGGCGCGGGTGCCGGTGATCGGCCGCTTCGCCATCGGCGGTGCCAACCCGTTTGCCCCTGACACCGGCGTGCCGGTGCGCAGCCTGGCGATCCAGCTAAGCACCGATGACGGCCAGATCTGGCGCACCGGCATGAACAATCCACCTGTGCTGGCGGTCAGCAACCCGCAGGGTTTCTACGACCAGGTACTGGCAGGCGCCCCCGACCCGGCCACCGGCAAGCCAGACCCGGCAAAGCTGCAGGCATTTTTCGCTGCCCATCCGGAAAGCGCAGCGTTTCGCCAGTGGGCGGCCAGCTACAAACCCAGCGACAGCTTCGCCAGCACCCAGTACCACAGCATCAACGCCTTCCGCCTGATCGATGCGAACGGCAAGGCGCAACCGGTACGCTGGCAGCTTGAACCGCAAACGCCATTCAGCGCATTGCCCGGCCAGGTCGATGACAAGCAGTTCCTTCAGCACGACCTGCAACAGCGCCTGGCCCAAGGGCCGCTGCGCTGGACCCTGCGCCTGGTCCTGGCAGACCCGGGCGATGCCGTGGACGACCCGGCCCGCCCATGGCCAGCCGAGCGGCGCAGCGTCGATGCCGGCACCCTGGTGGTCGAACAGGTGGACGCCCCCGAGCAAGGCGCCTGCCGTGACCTGAACTTCGACCCGTTGATCCTGCCCAGCGGCATCGAGCCCTCCGCCGACCCGATCCTCGCCGCACGTTCGGCCGCTTACTCGGAATCCTTCAACCGCCGCAGCCGCGAGTCTCTCGGCGCAGGAGCACAGCGATGAAACCCGAAGTCTTCCACCCGTTGGCACGCCTGGTTCACTGGCTGATGGCGATCCTGATCATCAGCATGCTGTTCATCGGCGTGAGCATGGTCGGTGATCTGTCACCACGTCACCCACTGCTGGTCGAACTGCACAAGGCCACGGGCCTGGCATTGCTGATACTGGTCATCGTGCGCATAGGCCTGCGCCTGAGCTTGCCACACCCGCCGCTGCCAACCGACCTGCCGGCCTTGCAGCGCTTTGCCGCAGGCGCCTCGCATTTGCTGCTCTATGGCCTCATGCTGGCCATGCCCTTGCTGGGCTGGGCGATGCTATCGGCAGGTGGCTATCCACGCCCCCTGCAACTGCCGGCCATCGCGCCGCACGACCTGCAGCTATATGCCGTGCTGCGCCAGGCGCACGGCTGGGCTGGCTATCTGCTGTTCGCCACCGTGCTGGTACATTTGGGGGCGGCGCTGATGCATGCATTGGTGCGCCGGGACGGCGTGTTGCGTAGCATGTGGCCAGGCCCCGTGCGGCGCAGCGAATGAAAGGCTGATAACCCGGGCGGGGTCGACAAAAAGCAATAATTCTCATTAAGCTCGGCAACTTTCTGTCGACTCGCCTGGACTGCCCGATGAATGCCGCAAAGGACCCTGCCCTGCTTACCCCTGCAAACACCCTGGACATGCGCCCGCTGCTGCTGGCCAACATGGCCTGCACCATGTCGATGATGGCTTTTGTCGCACTGATCGGGCCGATCTCGCGCCTGCTGGGCATGGCCACCTGGCAAGCTGGCGCGGCGGTGACCGTGGCCGGCGTGGTCTGGGTGCTGCTGGCGCGCCCGTGGGGGCGGTTGTCTGACCGCTTGGGGCGCCGCCCTATCCTGCTGCTGGGCAGCGCCGGCTTCACCTTGGCCTACTGGCTGCTGTGCCTGTTTGTGGAGGGGGCGTTGCGCTGGCTACCGGGGGCGGGCCTGGCGTTTTTCGGCCTGATGCTGGCCCGCGGTTGCATCGGCGCCTTCTACGCCGCCATCCCGGTGGGCTGCAACGCGCTCATTGCCGACCATGTCGAACCACAGCGCCGGGCCCGGGCCATGGCTTCGCTGGGTGCGGCGAATGCCGTCGGCCTGGTGGTGGGGCCCGCGCTGGCGGCAGTGCTGGCACAGCACAGCCTCAGCCTGCCGTTCCATGTCATGTCGCTGCTGCCGGCCAGCGCCTTCCTGGTGCTGCTGTTCAAGCTCAAACCACAACCCCTTGCGCAGAACCCTGCGCCCAGCCCCGTCCGGCTCAGCGACCCACGCCTGCGCCGGCCATTGCTGGTGGCGTTCAGCGCCATGCTCAGCGTCACGGTGTCGCAGATCGTCGTCGGCTTCTTCGCCCTCGACCGCCTGCAGCTGGCGCCGACTGATGCCGCCCAGGCTGCCGGCATCGCCCTGACCACCGTCGGGGTGGCGCTGATCCTGTCGCAGGTGTTGCTGCGCCAGCTGGAGTGGCCGCCGTTGAAGATGATCCGGGTCGGCGCCAGTGTTTCGGCACTGGGGTTTGCCTGTGGCGCACTGGCCACCACGGCGCCGTGGCTATGGAGTTGCTACTTTGTCGCCGCAGCTGGCATGGGCTTCGTGTTCCCGGCGTTTTCCGCGTTGGCGGCCAATGCCATGCAGGCCTCGGAACAAGGCGCCACCGCAGGTTCCATTGGTGCAGCCCAGGGCATGGGCGCGGTGATCGGCCCACTGGCCGGGACGCTGGTCTATGCCGTGGACCCGCGCTTGCCGTTCCTGGCGGTGGCGCTGTTGCTTTTGCTGGTCGGGCTATGGCCGCTGCCGTGCGAGCAACGGGCCTGACAAGCACAGCGCGCAAGCGCGCAGAGTGTGTTTTAATGCGTCGCTAATTATTTTAAACACCTCTGATTACAAGGCGGCTATGGACACGGGGACGCGACTCAAACTGGTGCGTGAACGCAACAACCTCTCCCAACGGGAACTGGCCCGCCGCAGCGGGTTGACCAATTCGACGATCTCGCAGATCGAACAGAACCGGGTCAGCCCGTCGGTCAGCTCCCTGAAAAAACTCCTCGAAGGGATCCCCATGACCCTCGCCGAGTTCTTCAGCTTCGACGAGCCGGTGCGGGAAGAGCGCTTCGTATTCCGCGCCAGCGAGCAACCGGACCTGGGCCGGAACGGCCTGCGCATGCTGCTGGTCGGCGCCAGCGTCGAAGCCCGGCAGATGCGCATGCTGCGCGAGCTCTACGCGCCGGGTGCCGACTCCGGCGAGCCGATCGTGCATGCCGAAGGCGAAGAATGTGGCCTGGTCACTCGTGGCACGGTGGAGCTATGGGTCGATGGCCAGGTGAGCATCCTCAACTCAGGCGATGGTTACTACATCCCCACTACCCTGCCGCACAGCTTCAAGAACATTGGCCAGGACGAGGCGGAAATCATCAGCGCCAACACCCCGGCAAATTTCTGAATCCGGAAGGGCCTCGCCCTTGGCGAGGCCATCCTGCCTCATCGAGCCAGCGCTTCTTCGACGAAATCCAGGCGATCCTGGCCGAAGAACATCTCACCCTCGACAAACACCGTCGGCGCACCAAACACACCACGCGCCACGGCCTCTTCAGTCACCCGTTTCAGTTCAGCCTTGACCTCGCCATCCGCCGCCAGGGCATGAAATGCCGCAGGGTCGAAACCCGCCTGACCGAGGGTTTCATCCAGCGTCGCAGCATCACTCAGGTTGCGCTGTTGCGCCCATAGTCCCCTGAAAAGTGCCGCCACCAACACGTCAAACTGCCCGGGTGAACGAAGCTGCATGCCGATCACGCCGCGCATCAGGGTCAGCGTGTTTACCGGAAACCCCGGCGGCATCCCGAACGGCACGCCGTAACGGCGGGCATAACGCCCAAGATCGGTGAACATGTAGCGGCCCTTGGCAGGGACCATTGCTGGCGAAGCGTTGCCGGTGGCCTGAAACACCCCGCCCAGCAGCATTGGCCGGTACACCAGGGTTGCGCCATTTCGGGCGCAGAGGGTAGGCAACTGGGTCCAGGCCAGATAGCTGGCCGGGCTGCCCAGGTCGAAGTAAAACTCCACGGTCTTGCTCATGCGTCACACTCCTTGGTCAGTCAGGCTTACCAGCGCTCCATCCACGGGCGCAGGTCCAGTTCGAAGGTCCAGGCATCGCGGGGCTGGGCATGCAGGAACCAATAGCTGTCGGCGATGTGCGCCGGGTCGAGAATGCCGTCCTGGTCCTTCAGCGCGTAGCGCTCAGGGAAACTGTCGCGGATGAACGCAGTATCGATGGCACCATCCACCACCACATGGGCAACATGGATGTTCCGTGGCCCCAGCTCCCGCGCCATGCTCTGGGCCAACGCGCGCAACCCGTGCTTGGCGCCAGCGAACGCCGCGAAACCGGCAGCACCCCGAGTACCGGCGGTGGCGCCGGTGAAGAGGATGGTGCCGCGCTCACGGGTGACCATGCGCCGGGCCACGGCTTGCGCCGTGAGGAAGCCAGCGAAGCAGGCCATTTCCCAGATCTTGAAGTACTTGCGCGGTGTCTCCTCAAGGATGCTGCACGGCACATTGGCGCCGATATTGAACACAAAGGCCTCGATCGGGCCAATATCACGCTCGATGGTTTCGACCAGCTCGGCAACCTCTTCTTCCTTTCGCGCATCCGAGCCGAAACCATGGGCCTGGCCCCCTTCGGCGCGGATTTCATCGATAAGCGGCTGGAGTTTTTCGGCCTGGCGGCGGGTAATGCAGGCGACGTAACCCTCACGGGCAAAACGTTTGGCGATCGCCCCGCCCGTGGCGTCCCCGGCACCGATCACCAGCACCACTTTTTGTTGTTCTGTCATGCCTGCCCCCATTGATGAATGATCGTTTAGTAAACGAACGCTATGTTATGATCGCCCCCATCGTCAAGCCAGCGCGAAGAGGTTGTGCATGCGCTACTCCACGGATCACAAGCAGCAAACCCGCGACAAGCTGCTGGCCAGCAGCGGCGCACTGGCCAAGCGCGGCGGCTTTTCCAGCACCGGCGTGGCCGGGTTGATGAAGGCCATCGGCCTGACCGGCGGCGCCTTCTACAATCACTTCCCGTCCAAGGACGCCCTGTTTACCGAGGTGGTCCGCCAGGAGCTGTGCAACAGCCCGCTGGCGCGCCTGGCCAACCAAGGTGCCAGCCGCGAGCGCCTGGCCCGCTGCCTGCAGCAGTACCTGAGCCTGGCGCACTTGCACAATGCCGAAGGCGGCTGCCCGCTGCCGCCGCTGGGGGTGGAAATCGCCCGCGCCGAGCAGCCTGTGCGCGAGGAGGCCGAACACTGGCTGGTGAGCCTGCATGCAGCGTGGAGCGAAACACTCGAAGACCCGGAGTTGGCCTGGGTGCTGATCAGCCAGTGCGTCGGCGCAGTGGTGGTCGGGCGCATGCTGGCCAGCGAGGATGTGCAACAGCAGGTGCTCGATGCCAGTAAACGGCTTGTCGACAGGGCATTGAATGAAGCGAGTTAACCTGCTGTTGGCGCTGCTGCTGGCTGCGCCAGCGCTTGCCGAACAGGCCTGCCCGCCCGGGCAGTACCAAGTCTGCCTGATGGCCTGCTTCTGCGCGCCGATCGACCCCGGCCAGGCCGGGCAGATCCTCAAGGATGTCGAGACCGCGGCGTCGAGCAGCCTGGCGTTCGCCTTGCAGCAAGCGCGAGACGAGGCCACTGCCAATGGCACTCAACCGATCCCCTTGCACGTCCGCGCGCAACTGGAACCCTGGTACGACTTTGCCGTGCTCGATGCAGCTCGCTACCGGGTGGGTGACGAGCAGCAGGTCACGGCGGCCAACGCCATGCTGCAGAACCCGGACGTGAACGCCGTAACACTGATCGACACCATCATCTTCCGCCATGCCAGTGATGCCGAGGACAACGTGGCGTTGTGGGCCCATGAGCTGAAGCATGTGCAGCAGTATCAGCAGCTTGGGGTGAATGAATTTGCCAGGCGCTATACGCGCAACTACGAAGAACTGGAGGGGCCGGCCTACAAGATCGAGGCCGAGGTGGGGAAGGCATTGCGTGAGCGCAGCTCCGGGCAGGCCCGATAAACTGCACCGGCCCCTTCGCGGGTAAACCCGCTCCCACAGGATATTCACCAAGCTCGAAGGTGGTGCAGTACCTGTGGGAGCGGGTTTACCCGCGAAAAGGCCAGTACAGACAACATGAAGCTATCAGGAAGAAGCGGTAGCGCCCTCAACCGCCTGCTCACGGCTGGCATAGCGCTGCGCCAGTACCGCACACACCATCAGCTGGATCTGGTGGAACAGCATCAGCGGCAGGATCATCGCGCCGATGCCGCTACCCACGAACAACACCTGCGCCATCGGCACCCCGGTCGCCAGGCTCTTCTTGGAGCCGGCAAACAGGATGGTGATGCGGTCTTCCAGGTTGAAGCCCAGTACCTTGCCCAGCATTCGCGTACCGAACAGCACCACCGCCAGCAGGATACCGCAGACGGCGAACAGCCCCGCCAGGTGCTGTGGCGACACGGTGTGCCACAGGCCGGTGACCACGGCCTCGCTGAACGCGGTGTAGACAACCAGCAGGATCGAACCTTGGTCCACGATCTTGAGCCAGCGGGCATTCTTCTTGACCCAGGCACCGATCCAGCGCCGTGCGATCTGCCCGGCCACGAACGGCACCAGCAGCTGCAGGGTAATTTTCAACACGGCATCCAGCCCCGAACCGGTATCGCCACTGGCCCCCAGCAGCAGCATCACCAGCAGCGGCGTCAGGAAGATACCGATCAGGCTGGAAGCGGCAGCGCTGCAGATGGCCGCAGGCACGTTGCCGCGGGCCAGCGAGGTGAAGGCGATGGCCGACTGCACGGTGGCCGGCAGCGCGCACAGGTACAGCACGCCCAGGTACAGCTCGTTGCCCACCAGCGGCACGAACAACGGTTTGAACGCCAGGCCCAGCAGCGGGAACATCACGAACGTGCAGGAGAACACCAGCAGATGCAGACGCCAGTGGCCAGCACCGGCGATGATCGCCTCGCGCGACAGCTTGGCACCGTGCAGGAAAAACAACAGGCCGATCGCCAGGTTGGTCAACCAGCCAAAATACACCGCGCCGTCGCCCGAGCAAGGCAGCACGGTGGCGATCAGTACCACCCCGAGCAGGCATAGGGTGAAGTTGTCGAACAACATGCGCAAATACTTCATAACGTTTTCCATCTTGTCGTTGTGCAAGGGCAGACGATAAGGTCTGAGGCTTTTTCCTGCTAACGCCGGAACCCCCATCGGTGTCGCTCAACGGACACTCTCACAAATAGGACCTTTGCATGCCACGTGTACGTCTCGCCCCACTGCTCATCCTGTTCGGCCTCGCCTCGGCGCACGCTGCCGGGCCGATGCAGGCCAAAGTGGACGAAGTTATCCGGCCCCTGATGAAAGAGCAGGACATCGCCGGCATGGCCGTGGCGGTCTACGTCAACGGTCAGGCCCACTACTTCAATTATGGCGTGGCCAGCAAAGCCGACAGCAAGGCGGTAACTGCCGACACGCTGTTCGAGATCGGCTCGCTGAGCAAGACCTACACGGCCACCCTCGCCGCCCTGGCCAGCGCCGAAGGCACGCTCGACCTGAACGCCCCTGCCCGGCGCTACCAGCCAGCGCTTGCCGGTGCGCCTCTAGGCGACCTCAGCGTGCTGGAGTTCGGGGCCTACAGCGCCGATTGCCTGCCATTACAGTTCCCGGACGCAGTGCAGACCCCAGAGCAGACGCTGGCATTCTTCCGCAATTGGCAGCCGCGCAGCGAGCACGGCACCCAGCGTTGCTACTCCAACCCGAGCCTGGGCCTGTTCGGCGACCTTGCGGCGCGTGCGCAGCAGCGCACCTTCGCCGATGTCATGACCAGGCACCTGTTGCCAGAGCTGGGCTTGCGACACACGTACCTGCAGGTACCACAAAGCGAGCAAGGCCTGTATGCCCAGGGCTATGACGCGCAGAACCGCCCCGTGCGGGTCAGCCCTGGCCCGTACGCCGACGAAGCCTATGGCATCAAGACCAGCGCCAGCGACCTGCTGCGTTACCTGCGCCTGAACATGCAAGCGAGCGAACTTTCAGCGCCACTGCGCAAAGCCATCGCCATCACCCAGGCCGGTTACTTCAGCGTCGGCAACATGACCCAGGGCCTGGGCTGGGAGCGCTACCCCTACCCGGTCAGCCTGGACACCCTGGTCGATGGCAACAGCCCGCGGCTGATCCGCGAACCCCAGGCCACTCAGCGCCTGAACCCGCCTCTGCCTGCACTGCCGGCGGCCTGGTACAACAAGACCGGCTCCACCAACGGCTTCGGCGTCTACGCCGCCTTCATCCCAGCCGAAGGCAAGGCCATCGCCCTGCTCGCCAACCGCAATTACCCTAATGAAGCCCGTGTGCGCGCGGCCTTCCAGATCCTGTCCAAACTTGACCGCTAAGTCACTGCCAGATGGATTGTCAGACAATATGTAGTGAGAAAAAATATTCACTACAAAACCATTGACGCCATTCCTCGCCCTTGTGCATGATGAAGCCGTCTCCCTGATCGGGAGCGGTGGCAAGGGTGTTCCAGACGGTTTGCGCGGTAACGCAGGCCGTCCGTGGAGAGGGAATCTGTCCAAAAGGCAGCGTGAGAAAGCCCCTGTTGCGATGCTGCTGTAGCAGCCTTGGTAGTGCGCTACAACCTGTGGCGCCAACTGTGACAATCAACAACAAATAGGTGATGGGGGCTTTATGATGAACTTGAACAACAATCCGACAATCGACCAATTGGCCCAGCTGTTCGCAGTACGCAAGGACAGCCTCGACGACCACCTGCTGTGGGTCAGCCAGACCGGCGAGGTGCGCATCGACCGCCTGCCGCCGAACACTGTCGAAGATGAATTTGAAGCGCACCTGCCTAGCATGCGCGCACGCTTCAAGGTCTACCGCCGCGGCCAGGGCTACGTCGGCAAGAAGGCCGCCGCCGATACCGAGTTCGTCGGCCGCGTCCTGCAGACCCTGCAACAAGAATGGCCCGCCGCCCGTGAGCGGCAGGCAGTCAAGGTGATCGAACCGCTGAACTGAGGGTTCGCCACCACTTACGGAGCCCGGCCTGCATAGGCCGGGCTTTTTCATGCCTGCTAGAATGCCGGCCCGTGATTGTGGAGCCCAGCATGACTACCCCTGCATATGGCACTGGCGACGCTTCGTACCAGGCCGCTGGCGGCATCGACGGCCTGCGCCGACTGGTCGACGACTTCTACCGGCTGATGGATCAGAACCCAGTCGCCGCTCCGGTGCGGCAGATGCACCCGGCCGATCTCGCTGGCTCGCGCGACAAGCTGGCGTGCTTCCTCAGTGGCTGGCTGGGCGGGCCACCGCTGTACGCTGAACGCTATGGCTCGATCGGTATCCCGTCGTTCCATGCGCAATGGCCGATCGACGCGCAACACGCGGGAATCTGGCTGACGTGCATGCGCGATGCCATCGCCTTGCAGCCTTGGGAGCCGGCTTTCGCCGACTACCTGCTGCGCCAGCTTCAGGTGCCGGCCCAGCGCATCGTCCAGGCCGCCAGCGCGCGCCACCCTCAGGCCTGAAGGCGCCGCGGCGCCACGGGCAACGGCAACGCACCCGTGGCCAGCGCCCGAGCCCGGTCTACTCCCCACACCAGCGCGCGGGTCATGGTTTCGCCCGGCCGCGCCGGGTAGTACTCCTCCAGCAGCGCCCTGCCGTCCTGGCCGTACAGCCCGAGGAACAGCTGCGTGGCGCCGAGCCGCGACAGACGCACCTGGATGTCCAGCGTGGTGCCGTCGCTGAGTACTTCGTCGTGGCAGCGGCTATGCAACTGTGCATCGGCCCACTGCCAATAGGTCTCGTCCCTGACTCGCATGGAAAATCAATCCTCTCTTTCCTGAATGCCGCGCCAGAAGACCACAACTGCGCAGGCGCCGCGAGGGCAACTCGCGGTTACCATGAGCAGGATCAAGCAACACCAACAAAAACCCCGCCATCGGGCGGGGTTGTGTGAGCAGGTTCACTTTTTCGCAGGCTTACTTTCTGGCCGGCACCCTTGGCGTGAAGCGGCCCTTCTTGCTGCGCTGCAGGTGGGCTGGCTTGAGGTCTTCTGATTCATCCAGGGTCATGTGGGCAAAGCCCAGGCGAAATGCCGCCTGCCCACAACGCACCTGGCTGTTGATCGGGAATGCATCATTCGTGTCTTCGAAAAAGGACTCGCTCATGCCCTGTCTCCATGTCAGTGGCGACCGCGTCGGCCAACAACGGGCTGACCTGAAAAACGCGACCTGTGACTGTGAGACTAGCCGGTCACAAGCGGACTGCCCGGCCAAACCCGGCAGACCCGACCAGTGGCATTTAGCTACTTCAGCCGCACGGCAGTACCGGTGGCGAACACCACGACCATGCCCCCTTGCACTGACGGCATGCTGATCTCGAAGTCCACGCCCACCACTGCATCGGCTTGCAACTGCCGTGCCCGCGCCTTGAGCTCCTCGGTGGCCTGCTCGCGGGCCTCGCGCAGGGCGCTTTCCAGGGTCTGCGAACGGCCACCGAAGACGTCACGAAAACGGGTGAAGAAATCGCGCACGAAGTTGATGCCCTGCACCGATTCGGAGCTGACCACGCCAAGGTACTCGGCAATCGGGCGGCCTTCGAGCTGGCTGGTAGTAGAGATGATCATGCTGAGCTCCTAGGCCTTGCAAAAAAAAACCAAGTCTACCAAACGCCAAAAACCAATCGCCGGCAACCAGCGCTCACAAATGATTCACGGTTTTTCAGGTGTATGCAGTAGCTGTGGGCGCTTCTATCATGCTCAACCTCTAAAACCTGGCCGATCCATGTGGGCGCCGCGCTTGCCGGCGATGGGGCCTTCAGCTCATTGCGCGCTGGCCGCCCGCAGGCGCTGCCCCAGCTTCGCCCCGAACACATTGACCAGCAGGCCGAGCATCACCAGCAGTGCCCCCCACCCTTGCACCGCCGTCAGCCGCTCACCCAGCAACCAGGCCGAGGAGCTGAGGCCAATCACCGGCACCAGCAGCGAAAACGGCGCCACTTTGCCTGCCGGGTGGCGCGACAGCAACTGGCTCCACAAGCTGTAGCCGAGCATGGTGGCAACGAACGCCAGGTAAGCCAGTGCCAGCACCGAGCTCCAACCGATATTGGCCAGCGAGTGGCTGATCCGCTCCGGCCCTTCCAGCCACCACGACAAGGCCAGGAAGGGCAACGGTGGAATCAACCCGCCCCAGATCACCATCGCCACCAGGTCCACCGAGCCAAAGCGGCGGGTGATGATGTTGCCCATGCCCCACATGGCCCCGCCACACAAGGTCAGCAGCAACGCCAACAGCGGCACATGGCCACTGTCTTCACTGCCGATCAGCGCCAGGCCGCTGGCGGCGACCAGCAACCCCAGCACACTGGCCAGACGCAGGCGCTCACCAAGGAACAGCGCGGCAAAGCCGAGGGTGAAGAACGCCTGTGACTGCAGCACCAGCGACGCCAGGCCCGGCGGCATGCCGCTGTACATGGCCTGGAAAAGGAAGGCGAACTGGCCCAGGGAGATGGTCGCGCCATAGGCAATCAGCCAGCGCCATGGCAGCTTCGGCCGCTTGACCAGAAGAACCGCCGGAAACGCCACCAGCAAAAAGCGCAACGCCCCCAGCAGCATCGGCGGCAAGCCATCGAGGCCGACCTTGATGACCACGAAATTGACTCCCCAGGCGACAATCACCACCAGGGCGATCAGCAGGTCCTTGAGCGGCATTGCAGCTTCCTTCTTCAGGCGTTCTAGACATATTTCGTAACAGCATAAGGCCATTTTCCCGCCAGGGACCAGCACAGTTGTGGCCAACCCTTGTACAACAGATTGGCTGTTATGCCCTTGCAGGCTTCACTTGACCCTACTTGTATAGACATGCTCATATCAGGCAGACGCCATCTGCGCGGCCTGCAGGCGTCACCCTCTCCCTGACACAAAAACAATGAAGTGGAGCCCACAAATGTCTCGCAAATCCGTGCTCGAACGGCGCTCTATCGATTACATTCCCGAAGCCGAGCGCCATGGCAAGCTGTACAGCCAATTCACCCTGTGGCTCGGTGCCAACCTGCAGATTACCGCCATCGTCACGGGCGCCCTGGCCGTGGTGCTGGGCGGCGACGTGTTCTGGTCGTTGATCGGCCTGCTGCTAGGCCAGCTCATCGGCGGCGCGGTCATGGCCCTGCATGCGGCCCAGGGCCCGCGCCTTGGCCTGCCGCAGATGATCTCCAGCCGCGTGCAGTTCGGTGTCTATGGCGCGGCCATCCCGATGGTGCTGGTGTGCCTGATGTACCTGGGCTTCACCGCCACCGGCACGGTGCTGTCCGGGCAAGCCATCGGCCAGTTGCTGAGTGTCAGCGACAGCACCGGCATCCTCATCTTCGCCTCGGTGATCGTGCTCGCCACCCTGGCCGGCTATCGCGTGATCCACTGGATCGGCCGGGTCGCCAGCGTGCTGGGCATCATTGCCTTCGTGTACCTGTTCAGCCGCATCCTCATGCTTGCCGACATCGGCCAACTGCTTGAAAACCGCCACTTCAGCTGGGCCACCTTCCTGCTCGCGGTGTCGCTGGCCGCCTCCTGGCAGATCGCCTTCGGCCCCTACGTGGCGGATTACTCTCGCTACCTGCCGAGCAGCACCTCGCCGGTGAAGACCTTCCTCGCCGCCGGCCTGGGTTCGGTCATCGGCGCCCAAGCGTCGATGATCCTCGGCGTGTTCGCCGCAGCGATTGCCGGCGGGGAGTTTTCCGGACGTGAAGTGGCCTACATCGTCGGCCTCGGCGGGGCCGGCACCACCGCTGCGCTGCTGTACTTCAGCATCGCCTTCGGCAAGGTGACCATCTCGACGCTGAACTCCTACGGCAGCTTCATGTGTATCGCCACCATCATCAGCGGCTTTCGTGGCCACCTGGCGATCAGCCGCGTTCAGCGCCTGGTGTTCGTGCTGGCCATCGTCGGCGCCGCCACCCTGGTAGCCCTGCTCGGCCAGCATTCGTTCCTCAGTGCATTCAAGTCGTTCATCCTGTTCCTGCTGACCTTCTTCGTGCCCTGGAGCGCGGTCAACCTGGTGGACTATTACTTCATCACCAAAGAGCGCTACGACATCCCGGCCCTGGCTGACCCCGAGGGACGCTACGGCCGCTGGAACTGGCCTGGCATCAGCGTCTACACACTCGGCGTGCTGGTGCAGATGCCGTTCATCGATACCAAGCTGTACACCGGCCCAATGGTCGCGCACCTGGGTGGCGTGGATGTGTCATGGCTGATCGGGCTGGTGGTGCCTAGCGTGCTGTACTACTGGGTGGCGCGCCGGCGGGCCGCAGAGGCACCGGCCAGCATGATCGTGCCGCAGGCGCGCTGATCGCGTTGCCACCGAAACTGAACGCGCGAATGGCCGTGTACCAAGATCGCCAGTGCCGGCCCTTCGCGGATAAATCCGCTCCTACAACAAGTCCACTGGCGTTGCAGGAGCGGATTTATCCGCGAACGAGTGGTTAGTCAGTTTCGATAATCAGGCGCAATCCGCTCCAGCATTCGCAACAAAGCCCCCCAGGCCAGTTGCAGCGCATCCGGGTCATTCAGCTCGCCCTGTTTCAAGCCCCGCATCGGCTCATTGAACTGCCGTTCGGTATGCGCGCACACCGCTTCCGGGGGCAGCACCAGCGGCCCGGCACTCTGCGCCGCCAGCTGGATCTCGCAGGCCTTCTCCAGGTAATACATGCGCAGAAACGCCTCGGCCACCGAGCGCCCGGTGGTCAACAGGCCATGGTTGCGCAAAATCATCACCGGTTTGTCGCCCAGGTCCGCCACGAGCCGTTGCTGCTCATCCAGGTCCAGGGCAATGCCTTCGTAAGCGTGGTAGGCGACCTTGCCATGGAACTCCATCGACATCTGGTTGACCGGCAGCAACCCGCACTCCAGCGCCGCCACCGCGCAACCGGCGCGGGTGTGGGTGTGCAGCACGCACTGGGCATCCTCGCGGGCGGCATGGATGGCGCTGTGGATGACGAACCCGGCCGGGTTGACCGGGTGTTCGGTGGGCTCTACCGGCTGGCCCTGCAGGTCGATTTTCACCAGGCTCGACGCGGTGATTTCGTCGAACAACAGGCCATAGGGGTTGATCAGGAAATGGTGCTCGGGGCCTGGCAGGCGCAGCGAAATATGGGTGAAGATCAGGTCCGACATGCGGAAATGGGCAATCAGGCGGTAGCAGGCGGCCAGTTGCTGGCGCAGGGTCTGTTCCGTGGCGGTCATGGTTGTTCTTCCTGTTGTTTTTTTGGCTGCTGTTCAGCCCATCGCCGGCAAGCCAGCGCCCACACGTACCGCGCAGGTTTGCGTGTGCGGCGGCTGGCTTGCCGGCGATGGGCCGCAACGCGGCCCCGATAAGCTACATCATTTACTGGCCCAGGCATTGAAGCGCTGTTCCAGCTCTTCGCCATGGTCGACCCAGAACTCCACATTCATCGCCAGCGCGCCCTGCAGGTTTTCCGGCGAGGTCGGCACCCAGCTGGCCAGCGCCGGGTCAAGCTTGGCCGCCGCCTGGGTGTTGGTCGGCCCATAGGGGATCTGCTCGACATAACGCACCTGGGTATCCGGCTGGTTGGCATAGCTGATCAGCCGCTTGGCCTGATCGACATGCTTGGAGCCCTTGATGATTGCCCAATAGTCCATTCCATACAGGCTACCAGGCCAGACCACCGCCAGCGGGCTGCCCTGCTGCGCGGCCACGGCGATGCGGCCGCTGTAGGTCGAGGTCATCACCACATCACCCGCCGTCAGCCATTGCGCCGGCTGCGCGCCAGCATCCCACCACTGGATATACGGCTTGAGTTCAGTCAGCTTGGCAAAGGCACGTTCGACACCTGCCGGGGTCGACAGGACCTTGTACACGTCCTCAACCTTGACCCCGTCCGCCAACAGGGCGAACTCCAGGTTATACACCGCGCGCTTGCGCAGCCCGCGTTTGCCCGGGTACTTCTGCACGTTCCAGAAATCGGCCCAAGAGCTCGGCGCCTGGGCCAGCTTGTTGCGGTCGTAGGCAATCGCCACGCTCCACACCAGCGCTGCCGAGCCGCAGTCCTGGGCGGCAGCAGGGATCAGTTCGGCGGCATGCCCCAGCCGCTGCCAGTCGAGGTGCTCGTAGATCCCTTCGTCGCAGCCGCGCATCAGGTCCGGCCCCTCGATCTGCACCACGTCCCAGTCGACATTACCGGTATCGGCCATCACCTGGATGCGCGCCATCTCGCCGTTGTATTCGCTCTGGATCAACTTGCTGCCGTCCTGGGCGCTGAAAGGCTGGAAGATCGCCACATCCTGGGCTTTCTGACCGGCGCCGCCATAGCCGACCACGACCATCTGCGGCGCCGCTTGCACACTGCCCAGGCCTACGGCCAACAGCGCTGCGCAAAGGCCGGTATTGCGGGGAAATGCCTGCATCGAGTTGCCTCCTGTCGGTACCTTCCAGCGAGAGCTCGAAGGCCCGTTTCTTGTTTTGGTGAGGTCACGCGCCACTGCCGTGGCTGGGAAAAAGCTAGTCCGGCACCAGTAAAAAAACAAGTTGATTTTTTACTACCGCTACACTTTCATGAGAAAAACAAGAACAACACCGCACCGGAGCCGCCCGCATGACGACCGCCTTCGCCCACCTGTTCGAACCCCTGCAGATCCGCGGCAAACGCCTGAAAAACCGCATCATGTCGACCGGCCACGACACCTGCCTGCCCACCGACAACCTGGTCAACGACAAGCTCATCGCCTATCAGCGCGCCCGTGCCGCCGGCGGCGTCGGCCTTATCGTGCTGCAAGTGGCAGGGGTGCACGACAGTGCCCGCTACACTTCGCACGTGCTGATGGCCACCGACGACGCCTGCATCGACGGCTACCGGCGCCTGGCCGAGGCCTGCCATGCCCACGGCACGGTGGTGCTGTCGCAGCTGTTCCATCCAGGGCGGGAGATCATGGAATCGGCGGACGGCCTGCTGGCGGTGGCCTACTCGGCCTCGTCGGTACCCAACGAACGCTTCCGAGTGATGCCGCGTGCGCTGGACCAGCCGATGATCGACGAGATCGTCCAGGGCTATGCCAGCGCCGCCCGGCGCCTGCACCAGGCCGGCCTGGACGGTGTCGAGGTAGTGGCCAGCCACGGCTACCTGCCAGCGCAATTCCTTAACCCACGGGTGAACCAGCGCAACGACGGCTACAACGGCGGGCTGGAACAGCGCCTGCGCTTTCTGCGCGAAGTGCTGGCGGCAGTCAGGGCGGCCACCGACGAGCAGTTCATTGTCGGCCTGCGCATCAGTGCCGACGAGCGCGACAGCGAGGGCCTGAGCGAAGACGAGTCACTCGCCGCCGCCCAAGCCCTGCAAGATCAGGTGGACTACCTGCATATCGTCGCCGGCACCTCTGCGTCGTTGGGCGGCGCCGTGCATATCGTGCCGCCCATGGCTGTCGCGCCGGCCTACCTGGCGCGCGAGGCCGGGACCTTCAAGCAGCACCTGAACATTCCGTTGTTCGTCACCGGGCGCATCAACCAGCCGCAGGAAGCCGAACTGATCCTGGCGCGTGGCCAGGCCGACGTGTGTGGCATGACCCGCGCGCTGATCTGCGACCCGCAGATGCCGGCCAAAACCGAAGGCGGCAAGGTCGAGAACGTGCGTGCCTGCATCGCCTGCAACCAAGCCTGCATCGGCCACTTCCACAAAGGGCTGCCGATCTCCTGCATCCAGCACCCGGAAACCGGCCGCGAACTGCAGTATGAAACACCGGTTCCCATTACCGTGCGCAAGCGCATCCTGGTGGCCGGGGGCGGCCCCGCCGGCATGAAGGCTGCAGCCGTTGCCGCGGCCCGTGGGCATGAGGTCACGCTGTACGAAGCCAGTACACAACTCGGTGGCCAGATACAGCTCGCACAATTGCTGCCGCGGCGCAGCGAGTTCGGCGGCGCCAGTACCAATTTGCAGCGGGAGATGGAACTGGCAGGCGTACGCGTAGTACGTAATACGCGTGTCGACCGCGCCCTGGTCGAGCGTGAACGCCCCGACCTGGTGATTGCCGCTACCGGCGCCACGCCCTATTGGCCATCGTTCGAACGCAGCGGCGAATTGCAGGTGGTGGACGCTTGGCAGGTACTGCGCAACGAGGTCAGCCTCGGCCGCTCGGTGCTGGTGATCGACTGGCGCAGCGACTGGATCGGCCCGGGCATCGCCGAGCGCCTGGTGCGCGACGGCCACCAGGTGCAGCTGGCAGTAAACGGCACCCACTGCGGCGAAAGCCTGCCGCTGTATGTACGCGACCAGCTGGCCGGCGAACTGCACCGCCTGGGCATACCGATCACGCCTTATGCCCGCCTGTACGGCAGCGACGACAACACCGTGTACCTGCAGCACACCGCCAGCGGTGAACCGATGATCTTCGAGGACATCGACAGCCTGGTGCTGTGCCTCGGCCATCAACCGCAGGACACCCTGGCGGCGGAACTGGCAGGCTTGGTGGAGGTACGGCGCATCGGCGACTGCCTGGCCCCACGCACGGTCGAAGAGGCCATCCACGACGGCCTGACAGTTGCCTGGGCACTCTGAGCCTGTCCATACTGCGGCTTTCCCGATGGACCGAAACGCATGAGCCAGCACCCCCAGATCCCGCCCGCCGCCGAAGATGGCGGCGCCGCGCCGCAGTTCCTCGGCGGCCGCATCCGCGGCTTGCGCAAGCGCCGCGGCATGACCCTGGCAGAGCTGGCGGCGCACAGTGAGCTGACCGCCGGCTACATCAGCCAGCTGGAGCGCAACCTGTCGTACCCGTCGATCCCGGCGCTGTTCAACATCGCCCGCAGCCTCGGCGTGACCATCCAGTGGTTCTTCGCCAGCGAAGCCACTACCGCCCCCGAAGACCAGGGTTACGTGGTGCGGCGCAACAGCCGGCTGAGCGTGCATTACGAGGACGGCATCGTCGACCAGCTGCTGACCCCGCAACCCAACCGCCAGCTGGAGATGCTGCACTCGCGCTTTCCACCGGGCACCTACAGCCAGCAGAGCTACAGCCATGAGGGTGACGAAGCGGGTTATGTGCTCTCGGGCAGTTTCGAGGTATGGGTGGGTGAGCGCCACTTCCTGCTGGGCGAAGGCGACAGCTTCAGCTTCTCCAGCCAGGCGCCACACCGCTATGGCAACCCTGGTGAAGTGGACGCCGTGGTGATCTGGGTAATCACCCCGCCAACATTTTGAAAAGATCTGCCAGCTGGCCCCGTAACATCGTTGACTGCAATTACGGTCTACTGTGTCTTTCTGACGTTCCAGGAGCACAACGATGAACAATATCCTGATCATTGGCACCGGCATCGCCGGCCCATGGAGCGCCCTGAGCGCAATCCGCCAACTGAACCTGCAGGGCCAGAGGGATGCCCAGGTAACGTTGCTGGCGCCGCAGGCCGAACTGCAACAGCCGTTGGCTCAGTGCAACCTGTGCCTGGTACAAGGCACTGCCTCGCATGTCGACGCCGCCGACCGGCGCGTGCACTACCGCACCCAGACAGGTACCCGCTGCAGCCTGCCGTATGACCGGCTGATCGCGGCGCAGCTGTGGCCGTACGCGCCATGCAGCTGACGCCCGCGCCCAATGCATTTGCGCTTTTCTCCGAACCCGTGGCATAGATGCAGGTCCACAGCCTTACGTGGTCGCTTTCGCGCTTTCCAAGGAGAACTTCTGCATGAGCAAGCCCCCTTACGTCCCGCCCAAGGTCTGGCGCAACGATGCCGCGTCCGGCGGCCAGTTCGCCAGCATCAACCGGCCGATCGCCGGGCCGACCCATGACAAGGACCTGCCGGTCGGCAAGCACCCGCTGCAACTGTACTCCCTGGCCACACCCAACGGCGTCAAGGTCACCATCCTCCTCGAAGAGCTGCTCGCCCTGGGCCACAGCGGCGCCGAGTACGACGCCTGGCTGATCCGCATCGGTGAGGGCGACCAGTTCTCCAGCGGCTTCGTCGAGGTCAACCCCAACTCGAAGATCCCCGCCCTGCTCGACCGCAGCGTCGAGCCGCCGGTACGGGTGTTCGAATCCGGCTCGATCCTGCTGCACCTGGCGGAAAAGTTCGGCGCCTTCCTGCCCAAAACCCCGGCCGCACGCACCGAAAGCCTCAACTGGCTGTTCTGGCAGATGGGCTCGGCCCCCTACCTTGGTGGCGGCTTCGGCCACTTCTATGTGTACGCGCCGGAAAAATTCGAGTACGCCATCAACCGCTTTACCATGGAAGCCAAGCGCCAACTCGATGTGCTGGAACGCCGCCTGGCGGTCAGCCGCTACCTCGGTGGCGACGAGTACAGCATCGCCGATATCGCCGTGTGGCCATGGTACGGCCAACTGGTGCGCGGCAACCTGTACGGTGCGGCCGAGTTCCTCGCGGTGGATGAATACCCACACGTGCAGCGCTGGGCCGAAGCCATCGCCCAACGCCCGGCCGTGCAACGTGGCGCCCGGGTCAACCGCACCTGGGGTGATGAAGCCAGCCAGGTGCCCGAGCGGCATTCGGCGGCTGACCTGGATTGAACCAAGGGTAACGGGGCCGCTGTGCGGCCCCGACAATGCCCCGTTGCAAAAAACCATTTCTGCGGCGCAAACCTCCCTCCCCCGATCCCTTCTTGTACACTCCTCGCACTAGCCCCAACCTGCACAAATTTTGGTGAAAGCATGATCGAGGTAACCGAGGTTTCCATTGCCGAGCTGCGCGACGCGCTCGAAACCGGCCGCACGACGGCGGTCGAGCTGGTCAAGGCCTACCTGGCACGCATCGACGCCTATGACGGCGCCGACACCGCCACCGCGCTGAACGCCGTGGTAGTGCGCAACCCTGAAGCGCTCAAGGAAGCCGAGGCCTCCGACGCCCGCCGCGCCAAGGGCCAGCCCCTGAGCCCGCTGGATGGCATCCCCTACACCGCCAAAGACAGCTACCTGGTCAAAGGCCTGACTGCCGCTTCCGGCAGCCCGGCATTCAAGGACCTGGTCGCCCAGCGCGACGCCTTCACCATCGAGCGCCTGCGCGCCGCCGGTGCCGTGTGCCTGGGCAAGACCAACATGCCACCGATGGCCAATGGCGGCATGCAGCGTGGCGTCTATGGCCGCGCCGAAAGCCCGTACAACGCCAGCTACCTGACTGCTCCATTCGCCTCTGGCTCGTCAAACGGCGCCGGTACCGCCACCGCCGCCAGCTTCAGCGCCTTCGGCCTGGCCGAGGAAACCTGGTCAAGCGGCCGCGGCCCGGCCTCGAACAACGGCCTGTGCGCCTACACCCCGTCGCGCGGCGTGATCTCGGTGCGCGGCAACTGGCCGCTGACGCCAACCATGGACGTGGTGGTGCCCTACGCCCGGACCATGACCGATCTGCTGGAAATCCTCGACGTCGTGGTCGCCGACGATGCCGACAAGCGCGGCGACCTGTGGCGCCTGCAGCCTTGGGTAGCGATCCCGGCCGCCTCCTCCGTGCGCCCGGCGTCCTACCTTGACCTGGCCGTCGACGCCAGCGCCCTCAAGGGCAAGCGCTTTGGCGTGCCGCGCATGTACATCAACAAGGACGAAGCCGCCGGCACCTCCGAGAAGCCTGGCATCGGCGGCCCGACCGGCCAACGCATCAATACCCGCGACAGCGTCATCGCCCTGTGGCAGCAGGCACGCCTGGCCCTGGAAGCAGCCGGCGCCGAAGTGCTGGAAGTCGACTTCCCGCTGGTGTCCAACTGCGAAGGCGACCGCCCGGGCGCGCCGACCGTTTACAACCGTGGCATCGTCAGCAAGGAATTCCTCCATGACGAACTGTGGGAGCTGTCGGGCTGGGCCTTCGACGACTTCCTGCGTGCCAACGATGACCCGAAACTCAACCGCCTGGCCGATGTCGATGGCCCGCAGATCTTCCCGCACGACCCGGGCACCCTGCCCAACCGTGAGGACGACCTGGCCGCCGGCATGGACGAATACGTCAACATGGCCAAGCGCGGCCTGAAGACCTGGGACCAGATCGAGACCCTGCCCGATGGCCTGCGCGGGCTGGAAAAGACCCGCAAGATGGACCTCGAAGACTGGATGGACGCGCAGGGCCTTGACGCCGTGCTGTTCCCGACCGTGGCCGATGTCGGCCCGGCCGACGCCGACGTCAACCCGGCTTCGGCGGACATCGCCTGGAGCAACGGTATCTGGGTGGCCAACGGCAACCTGGCCATCCGTCACCTGGGCGTGCCAACCGTGACCGTGCCGATGGGCGTGATGGCCGATATCGGCATGCCGGTGGGGCTGACCTTTGCCGGCAAGGCGTATACCGACAATGCGCTGCTGAGCTTTGCTGCGGCCTTCGAGGCCACTGGCTCGCGCCGTATGATTCCGCCGCGCACGCCAGCCCTGGGCTAATTTACAGGGGCCGCTTTGCGCCCCGTTCGCGGGTGAACCCGCTCCCACAGGTACTGCACAAGCCCTGAAGGCGGTGGAGCTCCTGTGGGAGCGGGTTCACCCCCGAATGAGGCTGGAAAAGCCAATCGCAGAATTCAACTTAATGTGCAAAAATACACAATAAGTTGAATTCAGTGATCACCCCATGTCCCCAGCTGAAGAACGCCAGCTCACCCTCACCGTCCTCAAGGCCGCCATCCAGGCCTTGGGCAGCGTTGCCGCGCGCAACATGGAAATCCTCCTGCACGACCTCGACCACCCGGAACACTCCGTCGTGGCGATCGTCAACGGCCACCTCTCAGGCCGCGCAGTTGGCAGCCCGATCCTCGCCGCCCCGGAGCAGGACCAGGGTTTCAAAGCCCTGATGCAGGCCAGCGCCGATCAGCAAGGCGCCGAGCCCGTGGTACTGCCCGACTACCCCACCACCCTCAAGGGCCGCACCCTGCGCAGTGCCACGGCCATCTTTCGCGACAGCAGCGGCCACCCGTTCGCCAGCCTGTGCGTCAACACCGACGTCACCGGCCTGGACGCCGCCATGGATTTTCTTCGCCAGCTGCAGCCACTGGGCGCTACGCCGGCCGAGGCCAATGGCAGCGAGCCCGCCGACATGGCGCTGCTGATGGGCGAGATCATCGAAGCCGCGCTGCAACGCAGCGGCCAGGGGCGGATGAACAAACAGGCCAAGGTCGAAGCCGTGCGGGTGATGCAGGAACGCGGCCTGTTCATCGTCAAAGGCGGCGTGGAAAAAGCCGCCGCTGCCCTTGGCGTGACCCGTTACACCATTTACAACTACCTTGAGCAACTGCGCGGAGCGAGCCAATGACCCTGCACATCCACACCCCTGTGATTGAATCCCGCCCGCTGTCGCTGGCCACCGGCGGTGCCGTGTGGCTGAAGCTCGACGCCCTGCAGCCCTGTGGCTCGTTCAAGCTGCGCGGGGTCGGCCACGCCTGCGAGGTGCACCATGCGCGGGGCGCACGCCACTTCGTGTCTTCATCGGGCGGCAATGCCGGGCTGGCGGTGGCTTATGCCGGGCGCAAGCTGGGGGTGCCGGTGACCGTGGTGGTGCCCGAGACCACCACCGAACGGGCCAGGCAACTGCTGCGCCTGGAAGAAGCCAAGGTGGTGGTACATGGCAGCTCGTGGCAAGAAGCCAATGAACGGGCATTGACGTTGGTCGGTGCAGATGATGCCTTCATTCACCCGTTCGACGACCCACTGCTGTGGGCCGGGCATGCCAGCCTGGTCGACGAAGTCGCGGCAGCCGGGCTCAAGCCGGATGCGGTGGTGCTCTCGGTTGGCGGCGGCGGCTTGCTCAGCGGTGTGGTCGAAGGGTTGCAGCGCAATGGCTGGGGCGATGTGCCAGTGCTGGCCGTGGAGACCACAGGCGCCGCATCGCTGCATGCAGCCATGCAGGCCGGGCAAACGGTGGAACTCGAACGCATCGCCTCGGTGGCCAGCTCGTTGGGCGCAAAGCGCGTGGCCGAACAGGCACTGGCGTGCACCCGCCAGCATCCCGTGCACAGCCACCTGGTCAGTGACCGGGCTGCGCTGGAGGCTTGCGAGCGCTTCCTGCTGGACCATCGAGTGCTGGTGGAGCCGGCGTGCGGTGCGGCGCTGGCGCTGGCTTATGAAGCCGATGCCCTGGCCAGTTACCAGAACGTGCTGGTGGTGGTGTGTGGCGGGGCAACGGCTACGCTGGAACAGATTCAAGAGTGGTTGAAGGTGGTCGATCAAAGGGTGGAATGAACGACGGCATGGCTGCCGGGTTCGTCGTGGCATCTTTAGCGCCTGTGAGACCGAGCGCCGCCCGCGCGGCGCATCGCGGATAAATCCGCTCCTACATCTGTTTCGGACCAGTAACGCCTGTAACAGTCGCGCGCGACCGCCTTGCTCGTACGACGCGATATCGAGCCATGCGCCAAGGCGTTCGCGCGCAAATCTCCCAGGATCAATTGGCCCGAAACAGACGTAGGAGCGGATTTATCCGCGATGCGCCGCGCGGGCGGCGCTCGGTCTCACAGGCGCTGAAAATGCCATGGCAAGCACAAGCCATTGGTCAGCCTGTCATCAAGCTGTTCATTTCCCCCTGTACTACTGAACCCACCACTGCCGAAACATTTCACCTGCAACTACAGCCGCGCAGACGAAATACACCATCCGCCCTTTCGATCTGCGGCAAGTGAAGGCACAATGCGGGTCTTTTTTTTGGCCGGCCTGGCCGGGGGCCTTTAAATGATCAAGACGCCGTACTACCTCATCGACAAAACCAAGCTGCTGAGCAACATGGAGAAGATCGCCTACGTGCGCGAAAACTCCGGTGCCAAGGCACTGCTCGCCCTCAAGTGCTTCGCCACCTGGTCGGTGTTCGACCTGATGCAGCAGTACATGGACGGCACCACCTCGTCCTCGCTGTTCGAGCTCAAGCTCGGCCGCCAGAAATTCGCGGGAGAGACCCACGCCTACAGCGTGGCCTGGGCCGATGACGAAATCGAGGAAATGCTCGAGAACTGCGACAAGATCATCTTCAACTCGATCGGCCAGCTGCAGCGCTTCGCCGAACAGTCCGAAGGCAAGGTCCGCGGCCTGCGCGTCAACCCGCAGGTGAGCAGCTCCGACTACCTGCTGGCCGACCCTGCCCGCCCGTTCAGCCGCCTCGGTGAATGGGACCCGGCAAAGATCGAACAGGTGATCGAGCAGATCTCCGGCTTCATGTTCCACAACAACTGCGAGAACGGTGACTTCAGCCTGTTCGACAAGATGCTGTCGCACATCGAAGAGCGCTTCGGTCACCTGCTGCACAAGGTCGAGTGGGTCAGCCTCGGTGGCGGCATCCACTTCACCGGCGAAGGCTATGCCCTGGACGCCTTCTGCGCGCGCCTGAAAGCCTTCTCGCAGAAGTACGGCGTGCAGGTCTACCTGGAACCAGGCGAAGCCGCCATCACCAACAGCGCCTCGCTGGAAGTGACCGTGCTCGACACCCTGTACAACGGCAAGCACCTGGCCGTGGTCGACAGCTCGATCGAAGCGCACCTGCTCGACCTGCTGATCTACCGCCTCAACGCCAAGATGGCCCCTAACGACGGCGAGCACACCTACATGGTCTGCGGCAAGTCGTGCCTGGCGGGCGACATCTTCGGCGAATACCAATTCGACCGCCCGCTGGCCATCGGCGACCGCCTGTCGTTCATCGACACGGCCGGCTACACCATGGTCAAGAAAAACTGGTTCAACGGTCTGAAGATGCCATCCATCGTGGTCAAGCAGCTCGACGGCAGCGTCGAGGTGGTCCGCGATTTCGGTTTTGAAGACTACGTTTCCAGCCTGTCGTAAGACCGGCTTTCCAAGTAAGGAGCAAAAGGTAAATTGAAGAAGAACGTTCTTATCATTGGTGCAGGAGGTGTCGCCAAGGTGGTGGCCCACAAGTGCGCGCAGCATAACGACGAACTGGGTCGTATCGCTATCGCGTCACGGAACATCTCCAAATGCCAGGCCATCATCGACAGCGTCAAGGCCAAGGGTAGCCTCAAGGTACCCGCCGACATCCAGGCCTTCTCGCTCAATGCCCTCGATGTCGAGGCGACCAAGGCACTGATCCGCGAGACCGAATCGCAGATCGTGATCAACGTCGGTTCCGCCTTCCTCAACATGTCGGTGCTGCGTGCCTGCATCGATACCGGTGTCGCCTATCTGGACACCGCCATCCACGAAGAGCCGGGCAAGATCTGCGAGACCCCGCCGTGGTACGGCAACTACGAGTGGAAACACCTCGAAGAGTGCCAACAAAAGAACATTACCGCCATTCTCGGCGTCGGTTTCGACCCGGGTGTGGTGAACAGCTACGCAAAACTTGCGCAGCAACAGTACTTCGACAGCATTGATTCGATCGATATTCTCGACGTCAATGCCGGTTCCCATGGCAAGTACTTTGCTACCAACTTCGACCCGGAAATCAACTTCCGTGAGTTTACCGGGCAAGTATGGAGCTGGCAGAACAGCCAGTGGACCAGCAACACCATGTTCGAAGTCAAGCGTACCGACGACTTGCCGGTAGTAGGTTCGCAGAACCTGTACCTGACCGGCCACGACGAAGTTCATTCGATCTCGAAGAACCTCAATGTGCCGAACGTGCGTTTCTGGATGAGCTTCGGCGAGCACTACATCAATGTGTTCACCGTGCTGAAGAACCTCGGCCTGCTCTCGGAGCAACCGGTGAAGACTGCCGAAGGCCTGGAAGTGGTGCCGCTGAAAGTGGTCAAGGCCGTGCTGCCTGACCCGGCCTCGCTGGCCCCGGGCTACACCGGCAAGACCTGCATCGGTGACCTGGTCAAGGGCACCAAGGACGGTAAGCCGCGCGAAGTGTTCATCTACAACGTGGCCGACCACGAAGAAGCCTACGCCGAGACCGATAGCCAGGGTATTTCCTACACCGCCGGTGTACCGCCAGTGGCCGCGGCCTTGCTGGTCGCCCGTGGCGAGTGGGATGCCAAGCGCATGGTCAACGTCGAGGAGCTGCCAGCCGAGCCGTTCCTCAAGGCGCTGGACGTGATGGGCCTGCCGACCCGCGTGAAAGATGAAAATGTCGATCGTCCCTGGGACGCTGAAGCCTAAGCAGTAAAGCAGAAGGGGCGCCAACATGGCGCCCCTTCTGCTTTACCAAGCCCGGCCCCTTCGCGGCGGTTCGACGCCTCGAAGACGCCAGTGCCGGTTGTCACCTATTTACGGGCCTCCAGGATCAGGTTGAACGGCGTCTGCGTCGCCCGCCGGAACTGTGTGAACCCCGCCTCCTCGAACACCGCCCGCAACCGCGCCTCCCCGGCCTGTGCCCCCAACCCCAGCCCCACTTCCTGGGACAACGAATTCGGCGTGCAGATGAACGTCGACGCCGCATAGAACAAGCGCCCGACCGGCGTCAGGTTGCCCTCCAGCGAATCCTCGGCATAGGGTTCCACCAGCATCACCGTGCCGTCCGCCTTCAGCGCCCGGTAGGCATGCTTCGCCGCGCCCACGGGGTCGCCCATGTCATGCAGGCAATCGAAGAAGCACACCAGGTCGTGGTCATGCCCCGGGTAATCCTTGGCCGATGCCTGCTGGAAGCTCACCCGCCCCGCAAGCCCCGCTTCGCGCGCACGCTCGTTGGCCGTGGCAATGGACGGTGCGTGGTAGTCATAGCCCGTGAAGGTAGACGCTGGAAACGCCTGCGCCAGGACCAGGGTCGAGGCGCCATGGCCACAACCGACATCCGCCACCTTGGCCCCGGCCTGCAGCTTGGCTACCACACCTTCCAGCGCCGGCAGCCAGTCCGCGACCAGAAAGGTGCGGTAACCGGGCCGGAAGAAGCGCTCGGTGCCACTGAACATGCACGGGTGGTGGTCACCCCAGGCCAGCCCGCCGTTGCCGCGCATGGCCGCCACCAGCTTGTCCTTGTCATGGAACAGCGCCGCGATGACCGCCGCGCCGCCGGCCATGTAGGCCGGCGAGTCTTCCAGCGCCAGGGCCATGGCCTGCTCCTCTGGAAGGACGAAGGTGCCCTTGTCATGCACCACGTAGCCAGACGCTGCCTGGGCGTTGAGCCATTCACGCACCAGCCGTGGGTGGCATCCGGTCTTCGCCGCCAGTGCCTCGGGGCTGGTCGGCTGGCTGTCTGCCATGGCCCGATACAGCCCGAGCTCATCGCCGAGGACTACATTGGCCAGGGTCGCCGCAGCGCCCATGTCTCCAACCAGCTTACCCACGAATTCGTGAAGCCTTGCCTCGTCCATGACCTGCCCTCCTCTGCAAGAAGGCCACCGTCGACGAGGAAATCCGGTTCAAGGGGAGCGGTGGTCAGCGGGATAATGGGTATGTATCGGATTTAAGTTTAGTCTCTCGACGCGAACGGTGGACAATGCAATGCCATGCACGGCTGACAAACAGGAAATAGAATCAACCACATCTAAAGCAATTCTCGACAGTTACTGTCATACAACTGTCACCTCTTACTTCAACTTATTCCTAAGAAAGCGCCCGTCTTTCCGGCACTTCATAAACGGCTGTCTTAGCTCTCGATTTGTGCCTTCCCCCTGATTGGGGCGCGTGCACGTTGTAGGTGCTGATTTCCCCCGCTAATTCCAGGCCTCGCCAGTTCGCTTTTGCGCGCTGATGGCAGCTGTACGCCCTTTATTTCCAGAAACTAACGGGTGCACAAGAACTGGCCAGACAGAGCAGCATCGGCCAGCGCGCTCAGGTAACAAAAATTAAACAAGAGTGTGACATTTTTTTTCAGCTTTTTCGCCAAGGATCTGATCGGCCGAGCACCAGGCCCCTGCGTGCAGGGCTAGCGCCTACAGGTTCACACCATGGAGCTGCTGAATGAAGGTTACGGTTTTTGGTACCGGCTATGTCGGCCTGACTCAGGCTGTCTGCCTGGCCCAGGTGGGGCATTCGGTGTTGTGCATGGATATCAATGCCGAACGGGTTGCAACCCTCAGCAAGGGGCATTGCCCGATCTTCGAGCCCGGCCTTGCGCCGCTGCTGGAAAAGAGCCTGGCTTGCGGTCGCCTGCGTTTCACCACCGACGCCCGTGAAGCGGTGCAACATGCAAAATTGCAGTTCATCGCCGTCGGCACCCCGCCCCAGGCCGATGGCAGTGCCGACATGCGCCATGTGTTCGCTGTGGTCGACAGCATCCTCCAACATGCCGAGGGCCCCAAGGTCATCGTCAACAAGTCCACCTCGCCGGTCGGCACGGTAGACCGCATCAAGGCGCGCATCGGCCAGGCCGTGGCCGATGGCGAACGCCACCAGGTCATCAGCAACCCCGAATTCCTCAAGGAAGGCTCTGCGGTGGATGATTGCATGCGCCCGGACCGCATCGTCATTGGCGGTGCCGCACCGGCCGAGGTCGAGCTGCTGCGCGAGCTGTACCAGCCATTCAGCCGCAACCGCGAAAAGCTCATGGCCATGGATGCACGCAGCGCCGAGCTGACCAAGTACGCCGCCAACTGCATACTGGCGACCAAGATTTCCTTCATCAACGAAATGGCCAACCTGGCCGAGCTCCTGGGTGCCGACATTGAAATGGTCCGTCGCGGCATCGGCTCGGACCCGCGTATCGGCTATGACTTCATCTATCCCGGCTGCGGTTTCGGTGGTTCGTGCTTCCCCAAGGATCTGCAGGCACTGCGCAAGAGTGCCGAGGCCGTAGGCTTCGACCCGCAGCTGCTAAGTGCAGTAGAGGCGGTCAACCAGCGGCAGAAGAGCCGCCTGTTCAGCAAGATCCAGCGCCACTACCCAGGCGGGGTGCAGGGCAAGGTCTTCGCCTTGTGGGGGCTATCGTTCAAACCCAACACCGATGACATTCGCGAAGCCTCCAGCCTGGTGTTGCTCGAAGCGCTGTGGGCCGCCGGCGCCAGCGTCCAGGCCCACGACCCGCAGGCCATGGAGGACATTCAGCGGCACTATGGCCAGCGCCCCGACCTGACGCTGGTGCCCTGCAAGGACGATGCGCTGGAAGGCGCCGATGCCCTGGTGATCGTCACCGAATGGCAAGACTACCGGGTGCTGAACCTGGACAAGGTCTTGCAGCAGCTGGCTGACTGCGTGGTGTTCGACGGTCGCAACCTGTTCGAGCCCGAGCAAATGGCCGCCGCCGGCCTCACGTACTACGGCATCGGCCGTGGCCAGGTGAAACAGCCATGCCCGTACTGATCACCGGCGCAGCCGGATTCATCGGTTTTCACCTGGCGCGCCGTTTGTGCGAAGCGGGCGTCGAGGTGGTCGGCATCGACAACCTCAATGCCTACTACAGCGTCGAACTCAAACTGGCACGCCTGCAACAGTTGCTGACCTACCGCAACTTCCGCTTCCAGACGGTCGACATCGCCAATGCGGCCGACCTGCAGCAACTGTTCGCCGGGCAGCCATTCAGCGAAGTGATCCACCTGGCGGCGCAGGCCGGTGTGCGCTACTCGCTGGACAACCCCAGTGTCTACGGGCAGTCCAACCTGACCGGTTTTCTCAACCTGCTCGAAGCCTGCCGCCAGCACCCACCGCGTCACCTGGTCTATGCCTCCAGCAGCTCGGTGTACGGCGCCAACAGCAAGCAGCCATTCAGCATCGACGACCCGGTCGAGCAGCCGATTTCGCTGTATGCCGCAAGCAAACGCGCCAACGAGTTGATGGCGCACAGCTACGCGCACTTGTACCAGTTGCCGGTCACTGGCCTGCGCTTCTTCACCGTCTACGGGCCGTGGGGCCGCCCCGACATGGCGCTGTTCAAGTTCACCCGGGCGATGCTCGCTGGCCAGCCGATCGAGGTCTACAACCATGGCCAGATGGCGCGTGACTTCACCTATGTCGACGACATCGTCGAGAGCGTCCTGCGCCTGCGCCTGAAGGCCCCGCAGCCCGGCGCCGGGCAAGCACCCTGCCAGCTGTTCAACATCGGCCGCGGCCAGCCCGTGCGGCTGCTGGAGTTCGTCGAGTGCCTGGAAAACACGCTGGGCATCAAGGCCCGGCGCGAGTACCTGCCCTTGCAGGCCGGTGACGTGCTGGAAACCTGGGCGGATGTCGACTCACTGACGCGCTGGATCGATTTTTCGCCGAGCACACCGCTGGAGCACGGCGTTGCCGCATTCGTCGGCTGGTACCGGGATTTCTACCGGGTTTGAACCTCGCCACCATTACAAGAACACAGGTAGCCTCAATGAATGACCCTATTGACCTCTCGGTACTGATCCCCGCCAAGAATGAGGTCGACAACCTGCCGGCATTGCTGGGGGAAATCCGCACGGCGCTGGCCACCGAACATTACGAAATACTGGTGGTCGACGATGGCAGCAGCGACCAGACCCTCAACGTGCTGCAGCAGTTGAAACAACAAGGCTTCACGCAATTGCGCATCCTGCGCCACGACCGCTCGCTGGGCCAGAGCACCTCGATCTGGCACGCCGCCCAGGCCGCTCGCGGGCGCTGGCTGGCCACCCTGGATGGCGACGGGCAGAACGACCCGGCCGACATCCCCGGCATGCTCGCCCTGGTGCGCGGCAGTGAAGACCTCGGCGGCGGCATCAAGCTGGTGGCCGGGCACCGCGTCAACCGCCGCGATACTGCCAGCAAACGCTGGGCCTCGCGTTTTGCCAACGGCCTGCGCAGCCGCCTGCTCAAGGACGCCACGCCAGACACCGGCTGCGGCCTGAAGCTGATCGAGCGTGACGCCTTCCTGCGCCTGCCCTACTTCGACCACATGCACCGCTTCATCCCGGCGCTGATCCTGCGCCACAAGGGCCGCATGCTGGTGCACCCGGTCAACCACCGCCCACGCCATGCCGGGGTATCCAAGTACGGCAACCTGGACCGTGCCCTGGTCGGCATTCTCGACCTGGTCGGGGTCTGGTGGCTGATCCGCCGTACGCGCCTCGACAGCCAACCGCAGGAGCTCGAAGGATGACCCGCGAAACCCTCTGGCTGATCGTCGGTTTCGCCGGTCAGGTCGTGTTCACCGGCCGCTTCGTCCTGCAGTGGCTGTACAGCGAATTCAAGAAACGCAGCGTGATCCCGGTGGGCTTCTGGTACCTGAGCATGCTCGGCAGCGCTTTGCTGCTGATCTACGCCATCTACCGCCAAGACCCGGTATTCATCATCGGCCAGTCGTTCGGCCTGGTGGTGTACCTGCGCAACCTGCAACTGATTGCCCGCCACAAAGAGCAGAAGGAATAACCCTTGCCAAGGTTCAAGACGCTCGGGGCCGAACGCCTGGCCCTGGTTGTACTCGCCGTGCTGCTGGTCGGCGCCGGTATCGGCTGGCGCCAGCCGATGAACGTCGATGAGGAACGCTTCCTCGGCGTGGCCCTGGAAATGCTCCAGAGCGGCAACTGGTTCATCCCCCATCGCGCAGCGGAAATCTACGGCGACAAACCACCGCTGTTCATGTGGACCGTGGCCCTGTTCAGTTACCTGACCGGTTCACCAAACGTCGCCCTGTACCTGCCGGGGCTGATGTCGGCGGCGACCATCACCCTGGTGCTGCATGACCTGGGGCGGCGCCTGGGGACCCGGCGTATCGGCGTGATTGCCGCGCTGCTGTTCCTGGCGACCTACCAGAGCTACAGCATCCTGCGGACCGGGCAGATCGACAGCTTCCTGTGCCTGTGGGTAGCGCTGGGCCTCTACGGCATGGTCCGCCACCTCTTGCTCGGGCCGGCCTGGGGCTGGTTTTACCTGGCCTGTGCAGCCATGGGCCTGGGCATCATCAGCAAGGGCGTGGGCTTTGTTCCGGCACTGATGCTGCTGCCCTATGGCTGGGCCGTGCGCAAGCGCTGGCGCGGCGTGGTGGCCTACCCTGGCCAGGCCTGGCGCTGGAGCCTGGGGCTGGTCTGGCTATTGGCAGGTTGCGCCGTGTGGCTGCTGCCGCTGCTGGTCTCCATTGCCCACGGGGGCGGCGCGGCGGAGCTGGCCTACCTGAAGGAGATTCTGCTGCGCCAGACCGCCAGCCGCTATGCCAATGCCTGGGACCATCGCGAGCCATTCTGGTATTTCTTCGTCAAGGTCATCCCACAGTACTGGCTGCCGCTGATCCTGGCCCTGCCGTGGCTGGTGCCGGCCTGGCGCCGACAGCTGCAAAAACGCGATGGGCGTTTCCTGTTGCTGCTCGGCTGGGTCGCCCTGGTGCTGCTGTTCTTCAGCCTGAGCAGCGGCAAGCGCAAGCTCTACATCTTCCCGGCCCTGCCCGGCCTGGTGCTGGCCATCGCCCCGCTGGTGCCTTGGCTGCTCAAACGCTGGTGGCAGCGCCGCCCCGGCTGGCGCAAGGCGTTCACCGCCATTGCCCTGGCGTGGTTCTGCCTATGGTTCGCACGTGGCTTCGTCGAGCCCATCAAGGAAGGCCGCAACCCTCACGAAACCTTGATGAGCGACGCCGCACGCGCCACCGGTGGCGCCGAGCTGGTGCTGGTCAACTGGCGTGAAGGGCACTGGCTGTTCGCCCATCAGCCCATCGTTCATTTCGGCTTCGCCAACCAGTCCAAGCCCGAAACGGCGGTGTACTGGTTACGCCATAACCCGGCAGCCTTCGCCTTGATTCCGGCAACGGAACTGGGCCGTTGCTTCAACGCCGACAAGGCTCACCGGCTGGGGGATACCTCGCGCGCCGAGTGGTACGTGGTCGGCGCCGATGCCGACAACGGCCAATGCCAGCCCGCTGCACCGGCGCAGGTCTACCACTTCGCCTGGGCCGACACCCCCGGCAATCTGCAAACCGCCGCTCAGGGGGCTGCACAATGACTACCCAGACCCTGCCCGCCCCGCGCCGGCACCTCTGGCAGCGCTTGAACCGCTGGGGCCAGCTCGGCGCAGTGGCGGTGCTAGTGGCCATGGCCTTGATCGGCATCGAAGCCGCGCGCTCGTTCTGGCCCCAGCAGCTCTACGCGCACCTGAGCAACCACTGGACGGGTGACACTGCGCCCGGGAAGAACCTCTGGCTGCCGGCCTTTCAGGTCACGATCGACGCCAAGGTGGTGGAGCCAGGCCTGAACAACCTGTCCGGCATCGCCTACGACGACGACCGGGACCGGCTGCTGGCAATCACCAATGGTGTGCCCATGGAGTTGCTCGAGCTGAGCAAGGGCGGCGACGTTTTGGCGCGCTACCCGCTGGTGGACTTCGAAGACACCGAGGGCCTGGCGTACCTGGGCAATGGCCGCGTGGCCATCAGCGATGAGCAGATGCAACGGCTGGACGTGATCACCCTGCCCGCCCCCCCGCAGCCGATCCATGCCAGCGAGGCGCAGTGGATCACCCTCGACATCAACCCGACCTACCGCAACAAGGGCTTCGAGGGGGTGACCTACGACCGCCAGCACGATCGCCTGTTCGCCATCAAGGAGCGCGACCCGCGGCAGCTGTTCACCGTCACCGGCATGCTCACGGCGCTCAGCGGCGGCCCCCTGCAGTTGACAGTCAGCGACCGCCGCGACTGGGTCAAGCGCAGCGTGTACGCCACCGACCTGTCCGACGGCTACTATGACCCGAACACCGGCCACCTGCTGGTGCTCAGCGACCAGTCGAAGAACATCACCGAACTCGATGGCGATGGCCGCTTCGTCAGCATCCGATCGCTGCGGGCCTGGCTCGGCGGGCTGCAGCATGACGCCCCGCAACCCGAGGGCATGACCATGGACAGCGCCGGCAACCTCTATATCGTCAGCGAGCCCAACCTGTTCTACCGTTTCAGCAAACCCTGAAGCCTGGCACCTCGACCTTTCGCCGCTGGCCCCTTGCAAATGCACAAATCTCGAAATACTGTATGAATATTCAGTATCTCGAGACATCCCCATGCAGCTCATCGCCAAACTCGGCATTCTCGCCGATGCCGCCAAATACGATGCTTCCTGCGCCAGCAGCGGCGCGCCTAAACGCAGCTCGCGCGGCAGCGAAGGCCTGGGCGCGACCGATGGCATGGGCATCTGCCACAGCTACACCCCCGATGGCCGCTGCGTGTCGCTGCTCAAGGTGCTGCTGACCAACTTCTGCCTGTATGACTGCCAGTACTGCGTCAACCGCCGTTCCAGCAATGTGCCGCGGGCCCGCTTCAGCCCCGAGGAAGTGGTGCGCCTGACCCTGGACTTCTACCGGCGCAACTGCATCAGCGGCCTGTTCCTCAGCTCCGGCATCATCCGCTCGGCCGACTACACCATGGAGCAGCTGATCCGCGTGGCGCGCCTGCTGCGTGAGGAGCACAACTTCCGTGGCTACATCCACCTCAAGACCATCCCCGATGCCGACCCGCTGCTGATCGAAGAAGCCGGACGCCTGGCAGACCGCCTCAGCGTCAATATCGAATTGCCCACCGACGCCAGCCTCAAGCGCCTGGCCCCGGAAAAACAGGCGCACACCATCCGCCAGGCCATGGGCGTGATCCATCAGGGCCAGCAGGCCGTGGCCGGTGAACCGAAAGCCCCGCGCTTCACCCCGGCCGGGCAGAGCACCCAGGTCATCGTCGGCGCCGACGCCACCGACGACAGCACCCTGCTGCGCAACGCCGAGTCGCTGTATCAGGGTTATGGGCTCAAGCGTGTGTACTACTCGGCCTTCAGCCCGATCCCCGACAGCCCCGGCAGCGTCCCCCTGGCCGCCCCGCCACTGTTGCGCGAACACCGCCTGTACCAGGCCGACTTCCTGCTGCGTGGCTACGGCTACAAGGCCGGTGAGCTGCTCGGCCAGGCCGGCAACCTCGCGCTGGACATCGACCCGAAGCTGGCCTGGGCGCTGGCCAACCGCGAGGTATTCCCGCTGGATGTGAACCGCGCAGAGCCCGCGCTGCTGGCACGCATTCCCGGCATCGGCCTGCGCAGCGTGCAACGGCTGGTGGAACTGCGCCGCGAGCGGCGCGTGCGCTATGACGACCTGATCCAGCTGCGCTGCGTGCTGGACAAGGCGCGGCCGTTCATCGTCACCAGTGATTACCGCCCCGCCGATGGCGAGCTGCGCAGCGGCGTGCTCAGGGCGCGCCTGCGCGAGCCCCAGGCGCCGCAGCAGATGGGGTTGTGGGGGTGATTGCGCTCGATTGCGATGACCAGTTCGGCACTTGGCGCAGCCAGGCCCGTACCCTGCTCGGGCACGGTATCGACCCCGCCAACGTGACTTGGGCACAAGGCCCGATCAGCGACCTGCTGGCCCTGCCCACGCCCCTGCCAGAAGGCCCCGGCCCGTTTCGCGCCAAGGTGCCCGCCACGCTGCTGACGCAACTGGAGCAAGCCGCACGCTACCGCGGCGAGCAACGCTGGAACCTGCTGTACGAGGTGCTCTGGCGCGTGGCCCACGGCGACCGCACGGCAATGCTGGCCGGTGACCGCCTGGGCAGCGAATTGCAGCGGCGTATCAAGCAGGTCAGCCGTGAAGCGCACCATCTGCACGCATTCGTGCGCTTCGTGCCACTACCAGAGGCACTGGCCGAGCAATTGCAACTTGATCTGGTGGCCTTCCACGAACCTGCTCACGACATCCTCCAAAGCGCCAGCGCGCATTTCGCCGACCGCCTCGGGCGCCAGCGCTGGCTGATCGCAACGCCACAGGACGGCATTCGCTTCGACGGCCAAGCCTTCGAATATCACCGCCGTTGCCCGAACGATTGGCGCCAATGGGCACAACATGCCGAAGACCCCGGCGCTGAACTGTGGCGCACCTACTACCGGCACACCTTCAACCCGGCCCGGCTCAACCCCGATGCCCTGCGCCTTCACATGCCGGGGCGGTTTTGGCGGCACCTGCCGGAAGGCATGCTGATTCCACAGTTGGAGGGGTTGGCGCGGCAAGGCAAACAGCGCGATGGGCAAGCACTGGAAGTGGCCAGCCAGCGTGGCAAGAAGATCACCCGCTCCGGTGATTTGTGAAAAATTTGTAATAGATTTGGCATACCACCTTCCCAAGGTGCGAAACATCCTGACAAAATTACTGCTAATCATTCTCATATTCACTTGTATTAGCAGTCATCAGGAGCCCACCCGTCATGCTGTCGCCCCTCGCGCACACGCGCCCCCTGCCCGCCCGCAACCTGCTCGCCATGGCCGTGTGCATGGCCATCGTTACCCCGGCCCTGGCCGAAGATGCCCCAGCCACGCTTGAACTGGGTGCCACCGAAATCAGCTCGGACGCGCTGGGCAGCACCACCGAGGGTTCGGGGTCCTACACCACCGGTTCCATGTCCACCGCCACAAAGTTGCCGATGAGCATGCGTGAAACGCCCCAGGCAGTCACCGTGATCACCCGCCAGCGGATGGACGACCAGGCCATGACCAGCGTAAACGACGTGGTCAAGGCCACCCCCGGCCTGTTCCTCGACTATTCCAACGGCCCAGGCCGGCAGAGTTACTCGTCGCGCGGTTTTGACATCGATAACCTGATGTACGACGGCATCCCCAGTGGCTACACCGGCTGGGTGGTCGGCGCCCAGCCGAACCTGGCGATGTTCGATCGAGTGGAAGTGGTGCGTGGCGCCACTGGCCTGGTCACCGGTGCGGGCAACCCGTCGGCGGCCATCAACTTCGTGCGCAAGCGCCCGCTGGCCGAGCAGAAGGTCACCCTCACCGGCGCCGCCGGCAGCTGGGACGACTATCGCGGCGAAGTCGATGCCTCCAGCCCGCTCAATGACAGCGGCACCCTGCGCGGGCGCGTGGTCGCGTCCTACCGCGACGCCAACAGCTACGTCGATGATGTCGAGGAAGACCACGGCCTGTTCTACGCGGTGACCGAGGCGGACCTGTCCGATGACACCAGCCTGATGCTCGGTCTCTCGCACCAGAAGGACAAGACCAACTACTTCTGGGGCGCCATGCCCACTGCCCTCGACGGCCATCACATGGGCTTCTCGCGTTCCTATAATCCGGGCACCGACTGGGAGAACAAGGACCAGGAAATCAACACCCTGTTCGCCGAGTTGCACCACCGCCTGGCCAATGACTGGAAGCTTCAGCTCAACGCCAACTACTCGCAGCAGGATGCGACCTTCACCGGCTCCTACCAGTCGCGCTGGGCCGGCCTGCAGGCGCCGCTGCAACGCACGGTCTACCAGTCCAAGCACCAGGAAAACCAGACTGGCCTGGACGGTTTCGTCAGCGGCCCGTTCGAGCTGCTCGGCCGCACCCACGAACTGGTGGTCGGTGCCAGCAAGCGCATCTACGACATGGACACCCGTAACTACAGCCCGTACGACATGTTCTGGCCGATCAACGGCAGCAAACCGGACTTCGTGCACACCGGCAACCAACGCGAAGTCACCACCCAGGATGGCGTGTACCTGACCACTCGGCTGAACCTGGCCGACCCGCTCAAGCTGATACTCGGCGGGCGCCTGGACTGGTACGACTACGACAACCGCGATGGCGACGGCGACTACAAGGTCACCCGCAACGTCACCAAGTATGCCGGCCTGATCTACGACCTCGACGACCACCATTCGGTGTATGTCAGCTACAGCGACATCTTCACGCCGCAAAGCAACAAGGACACTTCCGGTACGCCGGTGAAACCGATCGTGGGCAAGAACTACGAGGTCGGCATCAAGGGTGAATACTTCGACGGCGCCCTCAATGCCAGCGTCGCGCTGTTCCGCATCGACCAGGAAAACCGTGCCACCCAGGTCTTCGTCGCGGATTGCCCGCAGACGTCGTGCTACGAAGCCTCGGGCGAGGTACGCAGCCAGGGTATCGACATGGAACTGCAAGGCGCCTTGACGCCCAACTGGCAGATCGGTGGCGGCTATACCTATGCGCGCGCGCACACCATCAAGGACGCTGCCAACCCTGCCAACGTCAACCAGCGTTTCGACACCGACACACCGGAGCACCTGTTCAAGCTGAACACCGTGTACCACTTCCAGGGCCCGCTGGAAAAGCTGCGCGTCGGTGGCAACATCTCCTGGCAGAGCCGTATCTACAACGACTTCACCGTCGCCGATGGCAGCGAGTACCGGTTGGTCCAGGGTGCCTATGCGGTTACCGACCTGATGGCCGGCTACCGGGTCGACCAGCACCTCGACCTGCAGCTCAACGCCAACAACGTGTTCGACCGCAAGTACTACTCGGCCATTGCCAGTTCGGTGGACTATGCCGGCGATACCTGGGGGGCGCCGCGCAACCTGATGCTGACGGCCAAGTACAGTTTCTGATTGTTCGCCGTTACATCTTCAGCGCTTTTGAGACCGAGCGCCGCCCGCGCGGCGCATCGCGGATGAATCCGCTCCTACATCTGTTGCAACGTGGCCACGCCTGTTAAGCCAGGGTTGCCAGCCGGTTTGCACGGCTCAAGACATGCGCCAGGGCTGACAACCATGGCGTAACAGGTTCGGCACGTTGCAACAGATGTAGGAGCGGATTCATCCGCGATGCGCCGCGCGGGCGGCGCTCGGTCTCACAGGCACTACTGATTCAATCAGCCAAACAGCCTGGCCAGGCAGCCGAGCTTCTTCTTGTACGAACGCCGGGCTGCCAGTGCATCCTCAAGGCTCACCGCCAGGAACCGCGCCTGCTGGTTCGGCTGCATCTGCCCGATCAGGTCCAGGTCGGCACTGATCACCGTGCCGATCATCGCGTAACCACCGCCCGACACCGCATCCCGGTGCAGGATGATCGGCTCCAGCCCTGCCGGCACCTGGATCGAGCCGATCGGGTAGCAACTGTCGACGATGTTCGACGGGTCCGACCCCGCCCCGAACGGTTGCTCGCGTGGCTGGAAGCTCAGCGCACCCCCGCCCTTGTAGCGATAGCCGATGCGGTCGGCCTCGGAGCCGACGGTCCAGGCATCGGTGAAGAAGCGCTTCGCCGCCGTCTCGGTCAAGCGGTGGAAATACAGCCCGGGCACCACCCGCAGCACCACCTCGCCGCCCAGCGATTGGCGCAAGGCCATCGGCAGACTGGCCCCGGCGCGGCTCTTGCCACTCGGCACGCCGACCGCCAACAGGTCACCGGCCACCAGCTTGCGCCCTTGCAAGCCACCGAGCGCACCCAGTGCATAGGTCGAACGGCTACCAAGCACCTCGGGCACATCGATGCCGCCCGCCACAGCCAGGTAGGCCCGCGCGCCCGCCGTGGGGAAGCCGAAACGCAGTACCTGCCCGGCACGCACCGCGAAGGCGGTATCCGGGCGCTGCTCGCGGCCATCGAGCAGCACCGGCATCTGCGCACCGCACACCGCAACCAGCGCGTCATGCTGAAACTCCAGTTCCGGCCCTACCAGGGTGCACTCCAGGCCTGCCGCAGAGGCCGGGTTGCCGACCAGGTGGTTGGCAGCCTGCAGCGCATACTGGTCCAGCGCACCAGAGGGCGGGATGCCCAGGTGGTAATAACCTTCGCGGCCCATGTCCTGTACCGAGGTGGCCAAACCAGGTTTGATGACCTTGATCATGCCAGCACCTCCTGCAGCGATCTGGGGTAGCCGACCGGGTCGGCAAGGAATGCATCCAGCGAGAACTCCACCGGACGGATACGCAGGTCGAAGCGCCCATCCTCCACATCCGCCACAGCCTGGTCATACGCTTGGCGATCAATGGGCTTGAACTGCACGATATCGCCCGGGCGAAAGAACACCATGTGCTCTTTCAGGTACGCCAGCGACTGCTGGGGGTCGTAGATCGGTGCCGGGGTCACACCGAACATCTGGTAGCCCCCTGCCCCGCGTACAGAATAAATGCAGCCGAAACAGCCACCATGGCCAAGGGTCAGTTTTGGCGTGTCGGTGCGCGGGCGCAGGTACTTGGGCACCTGCAACTGGCGCTCGCGCTCGACCATCTGGAACATGAACGGCAAGCCGGCGACGAAGCCGACCATCGACACGAACCACGGCGCGCCACTGTGCGCGGCAATGAACGCCTCGACGTCGGCCAGCCCGTTGATACGCGCCGCATATTCCAGGTCGGTGCTGTTCGGGTCCTGGTGGCGGTCACGAAAGCGCATGAGCGTTTCGTGGGTCCAAGGGTCGTTGTACAGCACCGGGATCTCGATGATCCGCGTGCTCAGCGAACGCTCGGCCACCGCTTCGGCCTCGGCGCCACGCACCGCTTCGAGCAGTGCCTCGGGGGCGATGCGGTCGGGGTCGAAGCGGATCTGGAACGAGGCGTTGGCCAGGCAGATGTCGAGCACGCCCTCCAGCGCCAGGCGCTCCACCGCGCGGGTCACCGCCATGCCCTTGAAGAAGGCCTCCAACGACATGCTGTCGCTGACTTCGGCGAACAGGTGCTCGTCGGCACCGAAGCTGTAGCGGATCGGGGTACTGGCCATGTCTGCTCCTTTATTGGAATCTTTATCGAACGGCAGGCAAAACAATCCTGTGTTGCAGGCCGTGGCGTCTTCGCGCCAGCAGCCACTGAAACTCAACGCGGTGCACGCACCTCGATGCCGGCGGCATCCAGCGCCGTACGCGTGGCTTCGACCAGGTCGAGCGCACCGGGGGTGTCGCTGTGCAGGCAGATCGAATCGAACTCGATTGCCAGGTCCTGGCCTTCCACGGTGCGTACCTGGCCCTCCTGGCAGGCCCGCAGCACCCGCTCGGCGACCCGCTGCGGTTCGTAGCCACGCACGTTGCGGGTGAACACGATGGAGCCACTCAGATCGTACTCGCGGTCGGCGTAGAACTCGCGCACCACCGGCTGCCCGAGGTCCTGGGCAATGCGGCAGATCACCGAGCCGGGCATGCAGTACAGCAACAGCTCGGGCTCGATCACCCGCAGGTTTTCCACCAGCAGGCGCGCGGCCTCTTCGTCACGGGCCAGGTGCATGTACAGCGCGCCATGCGGCTTGATGTGCTGCAGCCTGACGCCCTGCGCCCGGGCAATCTCGCGCAGCGCACCGAGCTGGTAGAGGATATCGTCGACCAGTTCCTGGGCCGGTGCATTGATGTGCCGGCGGCCGAAGCCGACCAGGTCACGGAAGCCTGGGTGCGCGCCCACGCCCACGCCCAGCGCCTTGGCCCGCTCGACGGTGCGGCGCATGGTCCCGGGGTCGCCGGCATGGAAGCCGGTGGCGATGTTGGCCGAGCTGATGAAGGCCATCAGTTCGTTGTCGACGCCATCGCCGATGGTCCAGGGACCGAAGCCTTCGCCCATGTCAGAGTTGAAATCCACTGCCCGCATCGCTGTTCTCCTGGCTTGTGACGGCATGCAAGCCACGGTAGATTCTCCCGACCCCCTTGGGAAGATCTATAAACAGATAGGGTGTCTTCTGAAAATCAGATACCCAGGAGCCCACCGTGTCACTGACCCTGCGCCAGGTTCGCTATTTTGTCGCCACCGCCGAGATCGGCCAGATCTCCCAGGCGGCGATCCACCTCAATATTTCCCAGTCGGCAGTCACCACCGCGATCAAGGAACTGGAAGCGATGCTGGGCGTGTTGCTGTTCCAGCGCTCGGCCCAGGGCATGAGCCTGACCGACGCTGGCCGGCACTTCCTCAACCGCGCCTACGTGATCCTGCGCAGTGTCGACGATGCCCTGAACAGCCCGTTGCCCGATGTGCGCGCCAGCGGCCTGTTGCGCCTGGCGGCGAGCTACACGGTGATCGGCTACTTCCTGCCACACCACTTGCAGCGCCTGGAACACTGGCACCCGGACGTGACCCTGGAAGTCCATGAGCAGGAGCGCAGCGCCATCGAGCAAGGCCTGCTGGAGGGGCGTTTCGACATGGCGGTGGTGCTCACCGCCAACCTCACCCACCCGGATATCGTCTCGGAAACCTTGTTCAACTCCGAGCGCCGGTTGTGGCTGCCCGGCCATCATCCCCTGTGCGAACGCTCGGCGGTGAGCCTGGCCGACGTGGCCCGGGAGCCGTACATCCTGCTCACTGTCGACGAGGCCGAGCAGAGCGCCATGCGCTATTGGCAACAGGCCGGGCAACGGCCGAATGTGCGGGTACGCACCAGCTCGGTGGAGGCGGTGCGCAGCATGGTCGCCAATGGCAGCGGCGTGGCGATCCTCTCTGACCTGGTGCACCGCCCGTGGTCGCTGGAAGGCAAGCGCATCGAGACGGTGACCATCACGGACCCAGTGACGCCGATGAGCGTCGGCCTGGCCTGGCACCGCGAGCGCGCGTTCAGCCCGGCGATGCAGGCGCTGCGCAACTACTTCCATGATGCCTTCCTGGCGCCGCAGCAACTCTCGGCCCGGCGCTAAGTCCAAGACCGTTCACAAATCCTGTAGGAGCGGCCTTGTGTCGCGAAAGGGGTGCGCAGCGCCCCCAAAGTCTCAGCCTCGCCGCATGATTTGCCGGGGCCGTGCTGCGGCCCTTTCCGACCGGTCCGGCGCCCCGGCAAGGCCGCTCCCACAGGTGTTAGACGCGCCGGCCTTTTTCAAACCAAGAGCAAGCAATGCGCATCACCAGCGGCCCTGCCGCCACCACCGCCTGCGGTCTGGCGGCGATCCTGCTGTGGAGCACGGCCAGCGGCCTGATCCGCAGTGTCAGCGAATACTTCGGCCCGATCGGTGGCGCTGCGCTGATCTACACCTTTGGCGCCGCCCTGCTGGCTGCTGCTCGGTCGCCCACGCCTGCGCCATGCCTCGCGTTTCTACCTGATCTCCGGCTCCGCGCTGTTCGTCGCCTACGAAGTCTGCCTGAGCCTGGCCCTGGGTTTCACCGTCAGCCGCACCCAGGCCATCCAGCTGGTCGTGGTCAACTCTCTGTGGCCGAGCCTGACCGTGCGTACTGGGTCAGCAGCGAAACGCTGCCGCCCTTCTCGCTGCGTCGCAGCCTGGAGCTGCTGGCGGCTGCGGTGGGCATGGCCGCCGGCTACGCCTTGTGGAACATCGGCATCCTGCGCGGCAACCTGACCCTACTGGCGACCGCTTCCTATTCGGCGCCCGTGTTGTCGTCAGCCTTCGCCGCCGCCTGGCTGGGCGCTCACCTGGGGCTGCAGTTCTGGCAGGGTGCGTTGCGGGTGACGGCCGGCTCGCTGCTGTGCTGGCAGGCTACCCGCCAGCGCGCAGCCAGCTGAATCACCAGAGCCTGACGGTGTAGTCCAGGTTCACCCGCAGTTCGTTGTCATCGCGGTGGGTCGCTCCCGCCGCGAAGTCATTGCGATACCAGGCATGGCGCAGGCGCAGCGTCACGCCTTTGAACGTGCCCTGCTGCACGGCATACGACAGCTCCACATCCTTCTCGCTCTCGCTTGACCCGCTGCCGCCCAGCTGCGCCAGCTCGATGTTGTCGCCGCGTACATAGCGCAGCATGCCCTTGAGCCCCGGCACCCCGAACGGGGCGAAGTCCTGGTCGAACCTGGCTTGCCAGCTGCGCTCCTTGGGGTTGATGAACTCCGAGCTGAGCGTACCTTCGGTGATCACCAGCGGCTCGGTGCCGTACAGGTACGGCATGGCGGTGTCGCCATCCAGGCGCATGTAGCCCACGCCTAGGCTGTGGCTGGCCCAGGTGTAGGTCAGCATCAGCGCGGTGTTGCGGTTGTCGACCTTGCCGGCCTTGGCAGCACCGTCCTCACCGGCAACGAACAGGCGGAAATCGCTCTTCAGGCGGCCGGCACCGACCGCGCGGTCGTCGACGAAGCCGAAGTAGTCCTTGCGGTACATCTGGTCCAGTTCGGCATGGTAGTAGCGCAACGTCAACGCGTCGGACCAGGCGTAGTCGCCCCCCAGGAAGGTGAAGCGGTCCGAGGTGGCCGCGCCATTGAAGCGGCCGTTGGGCGCGGCGACACTCATCTTCTGATAGTCGGTGGAATCGCGCAGGTTGATCCGGTCGAGCCAGCCGGCGTGCAGGCTGAAACGGTCGATATCGCTGGAGCGCAAGTAGGCGCCCCGGAAGGTCTGCGGCAGCAGGCGGGTGGGGCTGGCAAAGGCGATCGGCAGGAAGGTGCTGATGGTGCCGCCTTGCAGCTCGGTGTGCGAAATCCGCACCTTGCCGGTCAGGCCCAGTTCGGAATACTCGTCCGCGGGTTCACGGGTTGTCCGGTCGAACGGCAGCAGGCCAGTGCCCGCACGGTCAGGCGAAGAGTCCAGCTTCACCCCAAGCATGCCCTTGGCATCCAGGCCGAAGCCGACCGGCCCCTCGCTGAAACCGGAACTGACATTGAAGATGAACCCTTGGGCCCATTCGCGGGCGGCGGCCTGTGGTGTGGTACCCAGGTAGTTGCGGTCGAAGTAGTAGTTGCGCAGCACCAGGTCGGCGTGGCTGTCTTCGACAAAGCCAGCGGCGTGGGCAGCACTGCTGCAGAACAGGCCAACGGCCAGGCAGGTTTTCGGGGCCTTGTGCATGGTCATTTTACTTTCTTGTAGTTGTAGGAAGCCCTGCCGCAGGCGCAGCAGGGAGCACGCAAGGTCGAGCAGCGCGTGGGGTCAGATTGGGCGGCGGCCGATCAGGCGGAACAGCGCCAGCGCGGCAATCACCACACCCGGGGCCGAGGCCAGCAACACGCCGGCGGAACCGGCGCCAAGGGCCAGCATCTGGCCGGCCACCAGCGGCCCGCTCATCGCCCCCAGGCGGCCGACGGCGACGGCCGCACCCACGCCGGTGGCGCGCACGCGCACGGGGTAGAAATGCGGTGCCAGGGCATACAGCACGCCCTGCCCGCCGGTGGCGAAGAAGCCCGCGCAAAAGCCGGCGGCGAGCATGCCGCGCAGCTCGCTGGCCAGCCCCAGGCCGGCCAGCGCCGCGAGAATGCCCAAGTACACCAGCGCCGCCGTAGCCCAGGCCGGCAGGCGTTCGAGCAACAGGCCCAGGGCCAAGGTACCGATGGCTGCGCCGATCTGCAGGGCGAACATCACCCAGCTGGCGTCATGGCTGCTGAAGCCCTGGCCGACCAGCAGGCTCGGCAGCCAGTTGATGAGGATGTACACCACCATCAAGGTGAAGAAGTAGCTCAGCCACAGCAACCAGGTCGCCCCCTGGCCGAACAGCTCGCGGCGCAGGTTCGGCGTGGCCTCGGCCTGGGCTGTGGCGCGAAACTGGCCGGACTCGGGCAGGTAGCGCAGGAGCAACGGCAGGATCAGCAGCGGCCCGGCACCGCCGACATGGAACACCCGCTGCCAGTCACCGCTGTAGCCGGCAATACCGATGCCCGCGGCCAGTGCCGCGCCCAGGGGCACACCACAGTACATCAGGCTCACCGCGCTGCCACGCAGGCGCTGGCCGGCGACCTCACTGGTGAGCGCGATGAGGTTGGGCAGTGCTGCGCCCAAGCCGACACCGGTCAGCAAGCGGGCCGCCAACAGGCTGGGCAGGTTCCAGGCATGGGCCGTGGCCAGGGAGAACACACCGAACAGCGCGACCGAACCGATCAGCACACGCTTGCGGCCTACGCGGTCGGCCAGCCAACCGCCGATCAGTGCGCCGGGCAGCAAACCGAGGATACCGGCGCTGAACACCCAACCCATTTGCAGCTTGCCCAGCGCGAAGGCGCTGGCCATGCCGGGGGCGGCGATGCCGGCCGCTTGCAGGTCAAGGCCTTCGAGCAGGGCGACGAGGAAACACAGGCCGATCGTGGTGGCCACGCGCGGCGATGCATTAGCAGAATCAGTCATTGGGGTTACCCGTATTGTTTTTGTATTAGGTCGTCCTTGAAAGGGGGCTGCTTCGCAGCCCATTCGCGGCTGAAGGCCGCTCCTGCAGGGAATGCCGTCTCCCAAAGAACGCGGTCTCCTGTGGGAGCGGCCTTCAGCCGCGAATGGGGCGCAAAGCGCCCCCGGGTCACGATTTCATCAGGTCCAGCGCCACATCGACGATCATGTCTTCCTGACCACCTACCATCCGCCGCTTGCCCAGCTCGACGAGAATGTCCACTGCCTTGATGCCATAGCGGGCAGCGGCCACTTCGGCATGGCGCAGGAAGCTTGAGTAGACCCCGGCATAACCCAGTGCCAGGGTTTCCCGGTCCACCCGTACCGGGCGGTCCTGCAGCGGCCGCACCAGGTCGTCGGCGGCATCCATCAGCGCATACAGGTCAGTGCCGTGGTTCCAGCCGAGCTTGTCGGCGGCGGCGATGAACACTTCCAGGGGCGCGTTACCGGCTCCAGCGCCCATCCCGGCGAGGCTGGCATCGATACGGTCGCAGCCCTCTTCGACTGCGGCGATAGAGTTGGCCACGCCGAGGCTGAGGTTGTGGTGGGCGTGGATGCCGGTGTGGGTCGCCGGGTCGAGCACGGCCTTCACCGCGCGCAAACGCGCACGGATGTCGTCCATGTTCATCGCACCACCGGAGTCCACCACGTAGATGCAGGTGGCGCCGTAGCCCTCCATCAGCTTGGCCTGTTGCGCCAGCCCTTCGGGCGTCTGCATGTGGCTCATCATCAGGAAGCCGACGGTGTCCATGCCCAGTTCACGGGCGTATTCGATGTGCTGGCGCGAGACGTCCGCCTCGGTGCAGTGGGTGGCCACGCGAACGATGCGCGCACCGGCGTCGTAGGCGTTCTTCAGGTCATGAATAGTGCCGATCCCTGGCAGCAGCAGCGTGGCAATCTTGGCGTGGTTGACCGCGTCGGCCGCTGCTTCGATCCATTCAAGGTCGGTGTGGGCACCGAAGCCGTAGTTGAAGCTGGAGCCCTGCAAGCCGTCGCCATGGGCCACTTCGATGGAGTCGACCTTGGCCCGGTCGAGGGCACTGGCGATGGCGCGCACGTCGTCCAGCGAATACTGATGGCGGATGGCGTGCATGCCATCGCGCAGGGTCACGTCACTGATGTAAAGCTTCTTGCCGTTCATGCCAGGGCTCCCATCGCCAGGGCCATGCGCTCGGCGGTGGCCAGCGCGGCGGAGGTCATGATGTCGAGGTTGCCGGCGTAGGCCGGCAGGTAATGGGCGGCGCCTTCGACTTCGAGGAACACCGAGGTCTTGAGGCCGGTGAAGGTCCCCTGCCCTGGCAACTTGAGGTTGCGCACTTCTTCGAACTGCACCTGCTGCTTGAGGCGGTAACCCGGCACGTAGGCCTGCACGGCGGCAGACATTTCCTCGATGCTGGCCGCCACCTGCTGCTGGTCAGCGGCCTCGCTCAGCACGTACACCGTATCGCGCATCATCAGCGGCGGCTCGGCGGGGTTCATGATGATGATCGCCTTGCCCTTGGTCGCGCCGCCAATCACTTCGATGGCCTTGCTGGTGGTCTCGGTGAACTCGTCGATGTTGGCGCGAGTACCCGGGCCTGCGGACTTCGAAGCGATCGAGGCAACAATTTCGGCGTAGTGCACCTTGGCCACCCGCGACACCGCCGCGACCATGGGGATGGTGGCCTGGCCACCGCAGGTGACCATGTTGACGTTGGTCGCCTGCAGGTGCTGCTCCAGGTTGACCACCGGCACGCAGTACGGGCCGATGGCCGCCGGGGTCAGGTCGATCATGCGCAGGTCGGCCTTATGCTGGCGCAAGAAGGCGTCGTTCTTCACATGGGCGCCGGCGCTGGTGGCGTCGAAGACGAAATCGATGTCCTTGAACACCGGCAGGCGGGCCAGGCCCTGCACCCCTTCATGGGTGGTAGCCACGCCCATGCGGGCAGCGCGGGCCAGGCCATCGGAAGCCGGGTCGATACCGACCATCGCGGCCATCTCCAGGTGCTTGGCGTTGCGCAGGATCTTGATCATCAGGTCGGTACCGATGTTGCCGGAACCGATGATGGCGACTTTGCGTTTGTGGCTCATGGGGGTCTCCGTCATTCGCCGCTGAAGGTCACGCCGACACGGCCCAGGCCGTCGATTTCGGCTTCGAAATGGTCACCCGGCGCCACTGCCACCATCGGCCCGAGGGCACCGGTGAGGATGATGTCGCCAGCGCGCAGTGGCTCGCCCAGGCGGGCCATGGTGCGGGCCAGCCACACCGCCGCATTGAGCGGGTGGGCGAGGCATTCGGCACCACTGCCGCTGGACACCAGCTCGCCATTGCGGGTCATGCGCATGGCAGCGCCACGCAGGTCGAGGTCGTGCAGTTGACGAGCCGGGCCGCCGAGCACGAAGCAACCGCTGGAAGCGTTGTCGGCCACGGTGTCGGCGAAGCGGATGTTCCAGCCCTGGATGCGGCTGCCAACGATTTCCAGTGCCGGCAACACATAGGCCGTGGCCGCGATCACGTCGGCGAAGGTGGTCTGTGCGCTGGGCAGGTCATGGGCCAGTACCAGGGCGATCTCGGCCTCGATCTTGGGCTGCATGACGCTGGCGTAGGGCACGCTTTCGTTGTCGCCGTAGCACATGTCGGCGAACAGGCTGCCGAAGTCCGGCTGGTCGACACCGAGCTGGGCCTGCACCTTGGGGTTGGTCAGGCCGATCTTGCGGCCGACCAGGCGGCGGCCTTCGGCCAGGGCATGGGCCACGTTCAGGCGCTGGATGGCGTAGGCAGCCTCGGCATTTTCCGCGCCGATGGCGTCGCGCAGCGGGGCAATGGCTTCGCCCTGCTGCTGTGCGCGCCGCAAGTCGGCGGCCAGGCGTTCGAGGGTTGGCGAATCGATCGTCATGGGGTGTACCTCAAATCAGTGCTGGAGGAAGTCCAGTACCAGGCGGTTGAAGGTGTCGGCGTGCTCCCACTGCGCCCAGTGGCCGCAGTTGTTGAACACGTGCAGTTCGGCGTTGGCGATACCGGCGATCAGGCGCAGGCCGACATCCATCGGTACGAAGCGGTCGTTGCGCCCCCAGATCACCAGGGTGCTGGCCTTGATCTCGCCCAGGCGCGCGCCGAAGTCGGGGAACTGCTTGGGGTTGGCCGCCAGGCTGGCGACGAAGTTGTCGAGGTGGTCGCGGCGGCTGAGCATGTTGTCCAGGCGCGTCTGGAACAGCGCCTCGGTGAGGTCGCTGGGGTCGTAGACGAAGACGTTCATCATCTTCTTCAGGTTGTCGATGGTCGGCTCGCGGTACAGCGCGTTGATCAGCTTGATACCCTCGGTGGGCATTGGCACGAACGGGCTGGCGCCACCAGTGCCACCGCCCATCAGCACCAGTTTGCCAACCCGCTGCGGGTAGCTCAGGGCGAAGGCCACGGCGCTGTGGCCGCCCATGGAGTTGCCCAGGATGTGCACGCGCTCAAGGCCGAGCACATCGAGCAGGCCCTTGAGCGCGGTAGCGTTGAGGTCCGAGCGCGAACCGCGGCAGACAATCGGGTCGCTCTTGCTCCAGCCCGGGCAGTCCATCAGCACCACGCGGTAACCGGCCGCCAGCAACGGCTCGATGTTGCGGTTGAAGTTGGCCCAGCCACTGGCACCCGGGCCCGATCCGTGCAGCATGACCACGGTCTCGGTGCCTTCACCGAGGTCGTTGTAATGCACTTGCAGGTCGAGTTCGCCTTCGCGAATGCGCGCGAAACGGCTGCTGTCGGCTTCGTTGATGGAGATGGCAGTCATGATCGGAGTGCTCCGTTGATCAGGTGAGGGAGTGGGCGCTGAGCGAGCCGAAGCCGGCGATCCATTCGGGGATCGGCCGGTAGTAGCGCGCGCTGGCCTGGTAGTCGCCGAACGCGGCCAGCGCGGCGAAGGCCGCCACCCAGGTCTTGACCTCGTGGGTCGATTTGCCGGCCAGCGCCGACAGCTCGGCGTTAGCCATGCCATCGAGTTCGGCGAAGCGGCGTTGCTCCAGCAGGTCGAGGAAATGCTTGTCCCAGGCCGGGTTGAGCGGGTGCAGGCTGTGCTGGTCACGCACGAAACCTTCGGCAGCGCTGATCACTCGTTGCTGGCGGGCCTGACGCTCGTTGGCCGGCAGGTCACGGCCACTGCCCATCAGGCGGTCGGCCATGCGTGCATCGACATGGGCCAGCTCCGGTACCGGCGGCTGGTGCGACAATCCGCCGGAGCCGAGGAACAGCACGCGTTTGCCGGTGCTTTGGGCAAAACGGCCAATCGCCTCGCCGAGCAAGCGAGCGCGGGCAAAGCTCGGCAGTGGTACCGCCACACTGTTGATGAAGACCGGGATCACCGGCTTTTGCGCCAGGCCACCGAGAAGAAACTCCAACGGCTGGGCGAAACCATGATCGACCTGCATGCGGTAGGACACGGCAGCGTCAACGCCCGCCTGCAGTACTGCATCGGCGCACGCCTCGGCGATAGCGCGCGGCACATCCAGCGGGCCGGCGGCACTGTTGAAGTCACCGATGGCGGTGGCGCCCATGCCGATGCAGAAGGCTGGCATCACATCGTAGAAAAAGCCGTTGTAGTGATCCGGGGCAAACAGGAACACCAGCTCTGGGTCGAACGCGGCGATACGCGCACGGGCGGCGGCGACCACCTCAGCCACCTCCGCTAGCACGGCTTGCGCCGGGTCGACGTAACCCACCAGCGGCGTGTGCGAAAGGCAATGCAGATAGGCGCTCATCTCAGGCCACCTTGGTCGCCAATGGCGCCTGCTGGGTGGCCTGAGGCTTGGCAGCCAGCGCCTGCAACAGCGCGTCGCTGGCCTGGCCGAGGGTTTGGGGAATGGCCACCGCGCCAACGAAACGGTCGGGGCGCAGCACCGTGATGGACAGCGGGTAGCGGCCGAACCATTCCTTGAGGCGGCCACTGCAGTCGCCCACGCGAATGACCCCCTCCGGCACCTCACGCCCGGCCTTGAGCTGCACCTCAGGCAACACCTGGATAAAGCACGCGCCCAATGCACGCCAAGCTTGCACCTGCTCGGCACTCAGGCCCCAGAGCGGGTCGTTGCCCCAGGCGATGAAGGCGAAGTTGCTGCCGATCACATCGTCCAGCAGGCGCGTCTCACCCGCTTCGGTGACCACCTTGGGCTGGATGAACATGCGCCCGACCGGCGAGGCCTTGCTGTTCGCCTCGGCCACCAGCGCGCCCTTGGCGTACTGCGGCATGGGCTTGAAGCGCATTTCAAGGAAGTAGCGCTTGACCGCCGGCAGGTAGTTCAAGGCCCACGACACACCATCACGCAGGGTGCCCTGCCAGCGCTTGGGCGGCGCCAGCACGTGGCCGGCGAGCACCGAGAGGTCGATCATCGCCTTGGCATGGTCACGCCGCTCTTGCTCGTAGGTATCGAGCAACGCTTCGCCGGCCAAGCCTTTGGCCACCAGGGCCAGCTTCCAGCCGAGGTTGCTGGCATCACGCATGCCGCTGTTGTAACCCTGGCCCTGCCACACCGGCATGATGTGCGCGGCATCGCCGGCCAGCAGTACCCGCTTGACCCGGAACTGGCCGGCCAGGCGAGCGTTGTGGGTGTAGACGCGCTTGCGGATCAGTTCGACCCGGTCCGGGTCTGGCAGTACCTTGGCCAGCAGCTTGCGCAGGTTCTGCGGCTGGCTCAGCTGCTCCTCGGTCTCGCCTGGCATCACCATGAACTCGAAGCGGCGAACGCCGTGGGGCAACGCGGCCGACACGTAAGGGCGCACCGGGTCACAGCACAGGTACACGTTTGGCGTGCCCAGCGGGTCGCTGGCGATGTCGATGACGATCCACTGGTTGGGCGCGGTCTTGCCTTCGAAGGAAATCTCCAGGGTCCGGCGGATCAGGCTGTTGCCGCCGTCACAGGCCACCAGGTAACGGGCGCGCACGCTTTCCTGTCGGCCCTCGGGGCCGTTCATGCGCAGGCTCACGCCCTGCTCGTCCTGCTGGAACTCGACCACATCGCGGGAAAACAGCGTGCGCACGTTGGCAAACCGCGCCAGGCCCTTGAACAGCACGGCATCGACCTGTGGCTGGATGAAGGCGTTGCGCCGCGACCAGCCGAACTCGTCGGTCATCGGCTGGATGTCGGCGAAGCAGCGGCCCTTGGGCGTCAGGAAGCGCATGGCATGCCACGGCGTGGTGTGTGGCAGCACCTGCTCGACCAGGCCGATGGCCTGCACGGTGCGCAGCGACTCGTCGTCGATGCCGATGGCGCGGGGGTAGTCGATCAACTGGTCGAGCTTCTCGATCTGCAGCACCTGCACACCGGCCTGGCCCAGGTAGTTGGCGATTGCCAGCCCGACCGGGCCAGCACCGATGACCACTACATCGGCGCTGTAGTCGGCCTGGGAGTGATCTGGATGTGATGTGTTCATTGTTGTAATCCTCGACACGGCCCGACGGCGCCCCCGGTAAATCCAGGCAAGCCGCTACCGCCCTCGCGCAGGCAGGCGCAAGGCAGTTGAACGGGCGTTTTGGCTGGTACGGGCGTTAGTGCAGCGGCGCTACGCTTCGGTGTGGGCAGGCGCAGGCAATGCGTAAGGACGGCAGGCAGGTGTGGCGCATGGTGTACTCCCCTGTCAGGGCATTTGTAGTTGTTGCAGCGAGTATAGGAATGCGGCCGATTGCCCTACAATGAAAAACCGCCTGTATGTGCACTTAGTGCACATCATTGTTTTATAAGGATTTTTCGTGAACATCGACCGAGACTCCGACTACAAGAACGTGCGTGGGCTGAGCCGTGGCCTGGCCTTGCTCAATGCCCTCAACCGCCTTGACGGTGGGGCCAGCCCGACCCGCCTGGCCGAACTTACCGGCCTGCACCGCACCACCGTGCGGCGCCTGCTGGAGACCCTGCAGGCAGAAGGCTACGTGCGCCGCAGCGAGTCCGACGACAGCTTCCGCCTGGCCCTCAAGGTGCGCGAGTTGAGCGAAGGGTTCCGCGATGAGCAGTGGATCAGCGCCATAGCGGCGCCGCTGCTGGCCGAGTCGTTGCAGGAGGTGGTGTGGCCAACCGATATCAGCACCCTGGACGTCGATGCCATGGTGGTCCGCGAAACCACCCACCGCTTCAGCCGGCTGTCATTCCACCGTTCAATGGTCGGGCGCCGCCTGCCGCTGCTGGAGACGGCCACCGGGCAGGCCTACCTGGCCTTCTGCGGCGAAGCTGAGCGCGAGCAGATCATCGCCCTGCTGGCCCGCCGTGAAGGGCCCGAATTTCGCTTGGCACGTGACCCGGTAGCGCTCGACAACCTGTTACGTAAGGTGCGCCACCGGGGCTACGCGGAGAACTTCATGGCCTGGAACCGAGAAGAGAAGATCGCCTCGATCGCCGTGCCCTTGTGGGCTGGCGAGCGGCTGCTGGGGTGCTTGAACCTGGTTTATGTGGCCAAGGCAATGAGTATCGAGCAGGCGGTGGTGAAGTACCTGCCGGCGCTGCAGCGGTTTGCCGGGCGGATTGACCAGCTGTTGAGTGAGGGCCAGGAACAAGTGTGATTGCAGGCCTGGCCTCTTCGCGGGTAAACCCGCTCCCACAGGATCGGCACTGCCTTCAGGGTGATGCGGTCACTGTGGGAGCGGCGGTTCGGCGCACCGGCTTGCCCGCGAAGAGGCCAGCGCTATTCTCAAGCCGAACGATCCGCCCGCAATGCCGTCATAACCTGGGCCGGTGCCGCCACGCAAAGAGGACGCGAAATGACCCAGCCCGACCCGTCTTACCTCAAATGGCTCGAAGACCATTCGATGCTCAAGGCCTCGCAGGAGCGCGCCAGGCTGTACTCCGGCCAATCCCGCCTGTGGCAGAACCCTTACGCCGAAGCCCAGCCGCGCCGCGCCACCGAGATCGCCTCGGTGTGGCTGACCGTCTACCCCGACGCCATCATCGCCCCCGAAGGCTGCTCGGTACTGTCGGCCCTCGGTCACGAAACGCTGTGGAAGCGCCTCTCGGAAGTCGGCGTGCAAGGCATCCACACCGGCCCGATCAAGCAATCCGGCGGTGTGCGCGGGCGTGAATTCACGCCCAGCATCGACGGCAACTTCGACCGCATCAGCTTCGACATCGACCCGCTCTACGGCAACGAGCAGGAGCTGGTGCAGATGAGCCGCATGGCCGCCGCGCACAATGCCGTGACCATCGACGACCTGATCCCTTCGCACACCGGCAAAGGCGCCGACTTCCGCCTGGCCGAGCTGGCCCACGGCGCCTATCCTGGGCTCTACCACATGGTCGAGATCCGCGAGGAAGACTGGCCGCTGCTGCCCGAGGTGCCCGCGGGCCGCGATGCGGTCAACCTGCTGCCGGCACAGTGCGACGAACTCAAGCTGCGCCACTACATCGTCGGTCAGCTGCAGCGGGTGATCTTCTTCGAGCCTGGGGTCAAGGAAACCGACTGGAGTGCCACCGCGCCGGTCACCGGGGTCGACGGCAAAACCCGGCGCTGGGTGTACCTGCACTATTTCAAGGAAGGCCAGCCATCACTGAACTGGCTCGACCCCAGCTTCGCCGCCCAACAGATGATCATCGGCGATGCCCTGCACGCGCTGGACTGCCTGGGTGCCCGCGGCCTGCGCCTGGATGCCAACGGTTTTCTCGGCGTGGAAACCCGTGCCAGCGGCAGCGCCTGGTCCGAGAGCCACCCGCTGTCGATCGTCGGCAATCAGCTGATCGGCGGCATGATCCGCAAGGCCGGCGGCTTCAGCTTCCAGGAGCTGAACCTGACCCTCGATGACATCGCGCAAATGTCCAAGGGTGGCGCCGACCTGTCCTACGACTTCATCACCCGCCCGGCCTACCAGCATGCCCTGCTGAGCGGCGACACTGAATTCCTGCGCCTGATGCTCAAGGAAATGCACGCCTTCGGCATCGACCCCGCGTCGTTGATCCACGCCCTGCAGAACCACGATGAACTCACCGTCGAACTGGTGCACTTCTGGACCCTGCACGCCCACGACATGTTTTTGTACAAGGGCCAGACCTTGCCCGGCAGTATCCTGCGCGAGCACATCCGCGAAGAAATTTACGAGCGTCTGTCGGGTGAGCATGCACCCTACAACCTGCGCTTCGTCACCAACGGCATCGCCTGCACCACCGCCAGCCTGATCACCGCAGCGCTGGGCATTCGCGACCTCGAACAGATCAGCCCGGCGGACATCGCACTGATCCGCAAGGTGCACCTGCTGCTGGTGATGTACAACGCCATGCAACCGGGTGTGGTCGCACTGTCCGGCTGGGACATGGTCGGTGCCTTGCCGCTGCCGGCCGAGGCGGTGGCCGAGCGGATGGTCGACGGCGATACCCGCTGGATCCACCGGGGCGGCTACGACCTGGCCGGGCTCGACCCACAGGCCGAGGCGTCGGTGCGTGGCATGCCGCGGGCGCGCTCGCTGTACGGCAGCCTTGACCAACAACTGGAGGACCCTGAGTCGTTCGCCAGCCAGGTAAAGAAACTGCTTGCCGTGCGCCAGGCTTATGGCATTGCCAGCAGCCGCCAGGTGCTGGTGCCCGAGGTCAGCAGCCCGGGCTTGCTGGTGATGGTGCACGAACTGCCGGCAGGGCGTGGTATCCAGATCAGTGCCTTGAACTTTGGCCAGGAGGTGATTGCCGAACAGCTGCAATTGACCGGCTTCACCCCCGGAACGGTAGTAGACATGATCAACGAAACGGTCGAAGGCGACCTGACCGAAGATGGCCGCCTGACTGTCAACCTCGACCCCTACGAGGCGCTGTGCCTGCGTATCGTCAACAGCAGCGGGCATGTCTGATTGGCGATAAAGAAAGTGGGCATTCAATAAAATCGTAATATCGGATGGCCATATTGGGCGCCCCTGAACAATAACTCATGGTCGCCCAATGCATTTCACGCCCAATCGCCTTGCCCTGTGCGTGGCACTGGCCTGCGCCGCCTTCGCCCCCGCCGCCTTTGCCAAGAATTACCGGATCGACAGCGCCAGCACCGATACTCTGGAGCTGAAAAAGACCGACACGCTCAAGGTAACGGCCAACGGCAGCATCGTGGCCAGCGACGACGACGGCGTGATCCTGCCCAAACATACCAGCGGCGCCACACTCACCGTCGATAACGCCGGCATCATCCGCTCCACCGGTGGCCGCGGCATCGATACCAAGGACGAAGGCGAAGACCTCAGCCACTACGTGATCAACAACCAGGCCGGTGCGCTGATCCAGGGCACCAACGATGGCCTGCGCTTCCAGACCAACCCCAGCGCCGGTGGCAGCCTGTGCATCGTCAACGCCGGCACCATCGAGTCCACCGTAGAAGGCCAGGCCATCGACCTGGAAACCCTGAACAACCCGGCCTTCACCACCACCCTGGTGAACCAGGCTACTGGCGTGATCCATTCGGTTGGCAATGACGCGATCAAGACCGGCTCCAACGCCACCCTCACCAACTACGGGCTGATCTACACCGACACCGCCCCGCAGGACAAGAACGGCCTCGACCAGAAGTGGGACGGCATCAAGATCGGCACCTCGACCGGTGTCACCGTGTACAACCACGGCACCATCAGTGCCGACCGCCACGGTATCGACCTGAAAAGCGACGCCACTTTGTACAACTACGCCGGCGCCAGCGTGACCGGGCGTAACGGTTCGGGCTTCGGCTCGGACGGCAGCGGCACGGTGTACAACTGGGGCACCATCACCGGCGCCATCGCCGATGGCAAGGTCAACGGTGACGGCGACGGGGTCGACATCGACACCATCGGCTACGTGTACAACGCCGGCACCATCCAGGGCCTGGGCGCCAAGGGTGTGGACAGCGGCGGTCGGCCCAACGGCAGCGAAGGCATCGCCATGGGCGGTGGTACCGTCATCAACACCAGCACGGGGGTGATCCGCAGTGTCGACAACGGCATCTTGGTCGACGACGGCGCCGAAGGCGCTGGCGTGGCGGCCACGCACATCACCAACGCCGGCCGCATCGAAGGCGAAAACGGCTTCGGCATCAAGCTGATCGGCGATTTCGCCGACAGCGTGATCAACAGCGGCACCATCAGCGGCGGCAATGGCCTGGCGCTGAGCATGGGCGCGGGCAACGACAGCCTGGTGGTGCAGACCGGCGGTGGGTTCAACGGCTTGGTCGATGGCGGTGACGGCATCGACAGCGTGACCCTCGACGGCACCGGCAGCTTCGGCAACAGCGCCAACTTCGAAATGCTCAAGGTCAGCGGCGGCAGCTGGACGCTGACCAGCATCGACGATTTCAGCCAGGGCGGCGTGGTGACCGGGGGCGCCACCTTGATCAACCAGGGCCGCATCCTGGGTGAAATGCTCATCGAACAAGGCGCCACCTATGCCGGCGGGGGCTCGGTCGGCGGGCTGCAAGTCAACGGCACGCTGTTGACCAACACCGGCCTGGGCGTGGCCACGGTCGCGGGTGACCTGAGCTTCGGCCAGGGCTCGACCTTGGTCTACGGGGTCAACGCCGATGGCAGCAGCGCCCCGCTCAGCGTCAGCGGCAGCGCCAGCCTCGACGGTGCCACCTTGCGCGTGCAGCCGAGCGCCGGCGAGTACCCCTGGCAGAGCCACTACACCGTGCTGACGGCTGGCGCAGTCAATGGCCGCTTTGCCCAGGTCACCAGCGACTATGCCTTCCTCACCCCGACCCTGAGCTACAGCAGCACCGCAGTAGGCCTGGACTACACCCGCAACGACGTGGCCTTCGAGCATTACGCGCAGTCTGGCAATGGCGCCGGTGCCGCGCGCAGCCTGGCCAGCCTCGGGCAGAACAGCAACCTGTACAACGCCGTGCTCGGCACTACCACCGCCGGTGCCGGCAGCGCCATCGAGCAACTGTCCGGCAGCAATACCGCGAACCTGGCGGCAGCCACAATGGCCGGCACCAGCCAGGTCGGCAGCACCATGCTCGGGGCCATGCACAGCATGGGCAGTACCGGCGGCCTGCTGGTGGGCATGAACGACAATGACGGCCCTGCCTTGGCCGCCACTGGCGTACCCCGAGAGGCGCGCAACCTCAATGACCCGAACGCCCAAGGGCGCGTCTGGGCGCAGGCGCTGGGCAGCTACGGCAAGGTCGAGGGTAGCCACGGCGCCAGCGCATTGGAACAACGTACTGGCGGTGGCGTACTGGGGGTCGACTGGGCGCTCGGCGGCGACTGGCGCCTCGGCGTGCTTGGCGGCTATTCGCGCACGCGCCTGGACAGCACCAGCCTGGACGGCACCGTGCGCAGCTGGCACGCCGGTGTGTATGCCCAGCACCACAGCGGCCCGCTGGCCGTGCGCCTGGGCGCGGCCTACAGCAGCCATGACGGCGACAGCAAGCGTGAGGTGGCCTTCACCGGCTTCAACGAACGCCTCAAGGGCGACTACGATGCCGACAGCCAGCAGGCGTTCGTCGAGCTGGGCTATGCCATGGGCAGCGGCCGCCTGAGCACCGAGCCGTTCGCCAACCTTGGCTACCAGCGCTACCACCGCGACAGCTACCGCGAACAAGGCGGTGACGCCGCGCTGGCGGTGGATGCCGATACCCAGGACAACTTCAGCAGTACCTTCGGCATGCGCCTGGCACACCTGGGGCAACTGGCCAACGGCATGAGCCTGACGCCGCGGGCGACCCTGGGCTGGCGCCATACTTACGGCAGCATCGATACTCGCACGCGCCAGTCGTTCATCGCTGGCGGCGATGCATTCAGCGTCGAAGGCAGTGCGATCGACCGCGACAGCCTGCTGGTAGAGGCCGGGCTGGATTTGGGGGTGAGCGCGCGGCAGAGCATTGGCCTGGGGTATAGCGGGGAGCTGGGCAGCAACAGCCGCAACCATGCTGTTGTCGGGCAATGGCAGTTGAAGTTCTAGATCTTCACTGCCTCTACTGGCCTCTTCGCGGGTGAACCCGCTCCCACAGGTATTGCACAGGTCTGGAAGGCTGTGGTGATCCTGTGGGAGCGGCGGTTCGGCGCCCCGACTTGCCCGTGAAGAGGCCGGTCTTGCAATTGCTGCTCCACGGGCATAGCTTCCTGATGTTTTCCATTTTTGTGCCCAGGAGCAACTCCATGTACACCGGCATCGTCCAGGCCGTCCGCCCTCTGCTTGATGTGACCACCTACCCGGGCCACAACCAGTTCACCATCGACCTCACCCCCGAACTGCTCGAAGAGCTGAAGATCGGCGCCAGCGTCAGTGTCGAAGGCACCTGCCTGTCGGTCACCGAAATCCACGGCACCCAGGTGAAGTTCGACGCCATGACCGCCACCCTCGAACGCACCAACCTGCGCTGCTTCAAGGCCGGCCAGGGTGTGAACATCGAACGGTCGGCGAAGATGAACGCCGAAGTCGGCGGCCACCTGATGGCCGGCCATATCGCCACCACTGCCGAGATCGTCGAGCTGTCGATCAAGGAAACCGGCGCCTTCATCACCTTCCGCATGCCACCTGAGTGGGGCAAGTACGTGTTCCCGCGCGGCTTCATCGGGGTCAATGGCTGCAGCCTGACCGTCGCTGATGTCGAGGACAACGTGGTCACCATCAACCTGATACCGGAAACCCTGCGCCAGACCACCTTCGCCCATTACCGGGCCGGCGAGCTGCTGAACATCGAAGTCGACCACCAGACCATGGTGCTGGTCGATGTGGTGGAGCGCACCATCAAAGGCACCCTGGCCCGCGAAAAACTGCTGCCCTGAGGCCCGCGCATGCTGCCCAACGCCCTCCCCGCACGCACCGCCAGGCGCCTGCGCCTGCAGGTTTTGCGTGGCCGTGTCGGCCTTGGCCTGGTAGCCGGGCTATCGGTGCTGGCCGGCATGACCGACGCCATCGGCCTGCTGGCGCTGGGTGATTTCGTCTCGTTCATGAGCGGCAACACCACCCGCCTGGCCGTGGCCATCAGCCAGGCGGATCTGGCCCTGGTGCTGCGCCTGAGCGGTGCCGTGCTCGGCTTCGTGGTGGGCAACGCGCTAGGTGTGCTGCTGGCACGCGGCATGCGCCGCCGGGCCTGGCCGGTGCTACTGGTGGTGGCCGGGCTGCTGGCCTGCGCCGGGTCGTGGCCGTTCGCCGCAACCTTCCCGGCGCTGCTGGCCGCCACCCTGGCCATGGGCATGATCAATGCAGTGGTGGAACAGGTGAACGGCCTGCCCATCGGCCTGACCTACGTCACCGGGGCCCTGTCGCGCTTCGGCCGTGGCCTGGGGCGCTGGCTGTTGGGCGAGCGGCGCAACGGCTGGCGGGTGCAACTGGTGCCCTGGGCCGGCATGCTGCTGGGCGCCGCCCTCGGCGCCTGGCTGCAGCAGCGCCTGGGCTTGCAGGCCCTGGCAGGCAGTGCGGCCCTGGCCTGCCTGCTGGCGCTGGTGTCGCGGTTCATTCCTCGGTCGTGGCAGCGCGGCTACATGCCGCGCTGAGGTCAATCGATGCGCGGGTGCTGTTGCGCCAGCAACTGGCGCTTGGCTTCCAGTTCGGCGATCTGCGCATCGATGTCTTCGATCTTCTGCTCGATGTTGTCATGGTGCTCCTGCAGCAGTTCGCGCGCTTCATCGATGTCTGACGCAGCAGGCGCTGCACCCCGCAGTGGCTTGTTGGCGGTTTCCTTCATGGTCAGCCCGGTCACCAGGCCAATCACGGCAATCACCATCAGGTAATACGCCGGCATGTACAGGTTGCCACTGCTTTCCACCAGCCAGGCGGCGAGGGTCGGGGTCAGGCCGGCGATCAGCACCGAGATGTTGAAGGCGCTGGCCAGGGCACTGTAGCGGATGTGCGTGGGGAACATGGCCGGCAAGGTCGAGGCCATGACGCCGATGAAGAAGTTCAGCAGCACGGCGATGATCAGCAGGCCGGAGAAGATCAGCCCGAGTGCGCCACTGTTGATCAGCATGAACGCCGGAATGGCCAGGGCGAACAGCCCGACACTGCCGACCACGATAAACGGGCGGCGGCCAAATTTGTCGCTCATCAGGCCGATGATCGGTTGCACGAACAGCATGCCGACCATGATCGCGATGATGATCAGCACGCCGTGGTCTTCGCTGTAGTGCAGGTTGTGAGACAGGTAGCTGGGCATGTAGGTGAGCAGCATGTAGTAGGTGACGTTGGTGGCGATCACCACGCCAATGCAGGTCACCAGGCTGCGCCAGTGCTTGGTGGCGACTTCCTTGAACGACACTTTCGGGCCCGAGGCCAGGCCCTCGCGGTCACCCTGTTCGAGCTTGTCCACGTGCTGCTGGAACGCCGGGGTTTCCTCCAGCGCATGGCGCAGGTAGAGGCCGATGATGCCCAGCGGCAAGGCCAGGAAGAACGGCAGGCGCCAGCCCCATTCGAGGAACTTCTCTTCGCCGAGAATGGTGGAAATCAGCACCACCACACCCGCCCCCAGCACGAAGCCGGCAATCGAGCCGAAGTCCAGCCAGCTGCCGAGGAAGCCTCGCTTGCGGTCCGGGGCGTACTCGGCGACGAAGATCGACGCCCCAGTGTACTCACCACCCACCGAGAAGCCCTGGGCCATTTTTGCCAGCAGCAGCAGGATCGGCGCCCAGATGCCGATCGAGGCATAGGACGGTATCAGGCCGATGGCAAAGGTGCTCAGCGACATGATCACGATGGTAGCGGCGAGGATTTTCTGCCGCCCGAAGCGGTCGCCCAAGGCGCCGAAGAACAGCCCGCCCAGCGGGCGAATCAGGAATGGCACCGAGAAGGTGGCCAGCGCCGCGATCATCTGCACACCGGGGTCGGCACCGGGGAAGAACACCTTGCCCAGGGCGAAGGCGACGAAGCCGTACACACCGAAGTCAAACCACTCCATGGCGTTGCCCAGTGCGGCGGCGGTGATCGCCTTGCGCATCTTGGCATCGTCAACGATGGTGATGTCTTTCAAGCCGATCGGCTTGACGCTTTTCTTGCGAGATTTCATGCCCGTATCCCTATCGCTGAAGGCTCTAAGGGATCAGATACAACGGGACACTAAATAATTCAGCACTTACTGATTTTTTCTGCTTCCGCCCTTTTTAGGAGCGGCCTTGCCGGGGCGCCGGACCGGTCGGAAAGGGGCGCAAAGCGCCCCCCACGAATAGTGCGTAAACATCAATATCGCCGGGGCTGTGATGCAGCCCTTTCCGCCCGATCCGGGCCCCGGCAAGGCCGCTCCCGCAAGGCCGCTCCTACACGCGGTGGCTTGCCGATATGGGCAGTTGTCAGATGCCTTCGCGGGCCAGGTCCATGGCGAAGTAGGTCAGGATCAGGTCGGCACCGGCACGCTTGATTGCGCCAATGCTTTCACGCACCACCCGGCCTTCGTCGATGGCGCCGGCCAGGCCGCCGAACTTGATCATCGCGTACTCGCCGCTCACCTGGTAGGCCGCCAGCGGCAGGCGCGAGGCGGCGCGGATGTCGGCGATCACGTCAAGGTAGGCACCGGCCGGCTTGACCATCAGCACATCGGCCCCTTCCTGCTCGTCGAGCAGCGACTCACGCACCGCTTCGCGGCGGTTCATCGGGTTCATCTGGTAGCTCTTGCGGTCGCCCTTGAGCGCGGTGCCACCGGCTTCGCGGAACGGCCCATACAACGACGAGGCGAACTTGGTGGAATAGGCCATGATCGCGGTGTCGTGGAAGCCAGCGCCGTCCAGCGCGCTACGAATGGCCTGCACCTGGCCGTCCATCGCCGCCGACGGGGCGATAAAGTCGGCACCGGCGGCAGCGGCGATGACCGCCTGCTTGCCCAGGTTGGCCAAGGTGGCGTCGTTGTCCACGCCGTGGTCGTGCAGCACGCCGCAGTGGCCGTGGCTGGTGTATTCGCAGAAGCAGGTGTCGGACATCACCACCATTTCCGGCACGGTGTCCTTGCAGATGCGCGACATGCGCGCGACAAGGCCGTTCTCGTTCCAGGTGTCGCTGCCGGTGGCGTCCAGGTTGTGCGACACGCCGAAGGTCATCACCGACTTGATGCCGGCGCGGGCGTAGCGCTCGATTTCCTGGGCCAGCAGTTTTTCCGGAATGCGATTGACACCCGGCATGCTGGTGATCGGCACGAAGTCATCGATGCCTTCCTCGACGAAGATCGGCAGGATCAGGTCTTCCAGGCGGAATTCGGTTTCCTGGAAGATCGTGCGCAGGGATTCGTTCTGGCGCAGGCGGCGGGGACGAACGGAAGGGAAACGGTTGGACATGACAGCTCCAGGGCTTTTTTAACGGCGTATACCTTATGCCTGTCGGGCGCCAGTGAAAAGGCCAGATGACGAGATTATGTCCTGCGTCAAAGGCAATCAGCTTTTTCCTGTGCGGGCATCTTCACGGGACAAGCCCGCTCCCACAGGGGTGACACCGTCCTCAAGTCTTGTGGGGTACCTGTGGGAGCGGGCTTGCCCCGCGAAAGGGCCGGTACGGTAGAAACTCAATCCACCAGCCTTGGCGCCCCCACCTCGGCCGCCTGTCGGTCCGGCCCAGCACTTTCTTCAGGTCATTGACCCACAGGTAGCCCTGCACGGTGCCGACCCACTTGCCTTTCAGCTCGCCGACCGTGGCATAGCCCGGCTTCGAGATAATGCCCATCACATCCTGGTACAGCGGTGCCGACAGGCCCAGCAACTTGCCGCGCCCGTTCGATCTACCTGGCGCAGATCGGCTACATCAGCATGAAGACCGTCGAGCCACTGGAATACCGCATGCGTTTCATACCAGAGTATCTGCGTATTTTTACCGGCGAGGAGCCGGCGGCACATGAACGGGAGCGCTTTTATCAGCGCAACGATTTTGTGCCGCCGGGTGCGTGCAGTGAGCATTGACGTTCTTGAGCTGGGTCAGGCCGCTACGGCAATGGTCGATTCCCAGCGCTGTGTGGGTACCTCGTCCAGCAGCTTGCTACTGGCTGGCTCCGGGGCGAACGCCGCCATGGCGTCGACCAGATTGGCAAGGTTGGGCAGCGCTGCAGGTGCCATGGCGGGCAAACCTGACGCTGCAGGTGGAGCGAAGATGAAATCTTCGGCAGTCACCTGGGCCAGCTCCAGCGCATCCAGATACAGCAGCGTCACCGTGCTGCCCTGCCCCGCCACCGTCACGCCGTGTATCTGGGCAAAGCCATTGAGCTGGAAGCGCTCGTCCTTGGTGAGCTGCAAGTCTTCGTAACGGCTGATGCCGGTCTGGCTCAGGTCGATCTTGTCGATACCGTGCCGGAAACCACGTACCGTGTTCTTGTAGTCGGCCACACCCTCCTGCTTGCCCACTACGAAGACACTGGGAGCAACACTTGCCGGGCCATAGATCGTGCCTTTGAGCGATGCGACAAACTGCCCCGAGGCATCCGTTGTCAGTGACACACCTTCAGCCCCCCCACGGAGCAGTACGGTACCGTCAGCAGGCGCAGGCATCTGCCCTTCGGGGCTGCCATCAAAATAGCCCGGCGCAGCAATCAGCGTGTCCAGAAAGCGGAAGTTGCTCGGCTGCAGTTCGGCAATGCCTCGATCGGCGAAGCGCAGCGTCTGCCCATTACCCAGGTCGACCACGGCAGCAGTCCCTTCCTGGCTCAGTTGCAAGTCGGTAAAGGCCTTGCTGCCAAAACCGATCAGGTCGACGACCTCTCGGGACTGCTCGAACTGTTCGACCTCATCACGACCAGCGGCACGTTTGTGATTGACATAACGGTCCGTTCCGCTGCCGCCCTTGAGCAGGTTGTAACCGCGACCGCCATCGAGCACGGCGCCGTCCGTACCGGCGATAAGGCTGTCATCACCGTCACCGCCGATCAGGTTGTGCACCGCGCCGGGGGCAAGGGTGAGCGCCGTCCCGGCGATACTGGCAATGCCACTGACCAAATCAACCGAAATACTGCGGCTGACAGCGGCAGCATTCAGGGTATTGCGGCCACCTGCGGTACCGTTGACCGCATCGTCCAGCACCGCGCGCGCAGCGTTCTGGGTCACGGCATCGGCGTAGTCGTTGGTGTAGTAATAGACATCGTTGGCATTGCTGGGGCTACCCACGACACGCAGTGCCCACCGATCAAGCGTCAGTGGCAGCCCGTTGCCGGCATTGCTGACTTCCAGCCGCCATTCGCCTGCCGAGCGCTCACCGCGATGATGGGTCGACATGAATCCGTACTTGAATTCGCCTGCGCGCGGGTTGCCCAGGTCATCATCGCCCGAGCCCGGCGCCTTGCCAGCGCGGTCCAAGAGCACGCTGCGCGTTCCGCCGGGAGACACCAGCGTAACGGTCATATCGCCGAGGCGGCCGACCTGCGAGTGAACATCGACTTCGACATGCTCCACCAAGACCCCGGCCGGTATGCTCAAAGCGAATGTGCTGACCTGACCGGGCGCAATCACCTGCGCAAGCGCTTCGCTGTCGGCCGCCAGCTGCTGCTCGTTGGCCTTGCTTGCCTGGCCAGCCCACGACTCGGCCAGGCGCACGGCGGCGCGAGCGTCGATCATGCCGAACCCGTAGTCGTGACTGGCACGCATGCCACCGCCATTCCAGTTGAGCCCGGCGTTATCACGCCAGGCAGTAGCCGGGTCATCGACTTTGCGCGCGGACAGCGCAAGAATCTGCTGCACATCCCGGTAGCCAAGGGCCGGGTTGGCCTGCAGCATCAACGCCACCACACCAGAAACCATTGGCGCGGCGAAACTGGTGCCCTGGGTCGTGCCATAGGCGCTGCCGACCTTGGCGCCGCGCTCGGCTTCCAGGTTGATGCCGCTGGACAGCACATGGCTACCCGGCGCCGCCACCAGCAGGCTTGAACCGGGGTTGGAAAACGGCGCACTGGCCACCTGCAGTACCGAGAGGTCTGCCTTGGCATTGACGGCCGCTACTTCGATGGCGTGACGGCTGTTGTTGATCAGCGAACCTTGCGCGCTGCCGCCGTGTTCACGCTGGTTACCGCCCGAGGTGACGATGACGGTACCCAGCCCGCCGCGCCCGTTGGTGGCCGCCAGCGTTGCGCTGAAGGCCAGGGCCAGGGACGTGTCGACCTTGCCTTCGGGCACGTTGCCGATGGCGAAGTCATTCCTGAAACCCCAGCTGTGGTTGGCGATGTCGTAATTGACCATCTGCCCCAAGTTGGTCAGGTCATCGCCTTTGTTGGCCAGGTAGTGCCCGCCGAGTTTCGCGTCGTAGGCAATGCCGATACCCCCTTGATCATTGCGTGCGCCTACCATGACCCCTGCCACCTGCGTCGCATGGTTGGAAGCCAGGGGTGGAAGCGTGCCATTGCTGCGCTGGGTCTGCAGCCAGATGGGGTCGATATTGGCTTTCAGGTCCGGGTGTTCGATGTCGAAAATTTCCGGAGCAACGGCGAATTCACCCCCAGGCTCGAACTGGCCGATCCTCACGCCCTTGCCCGTAAACTCACGCCAGACCGGCTGGACATCGATCTCATCGAGGTACCACTGGCGTGGCGCCAACGGATCGACAGGCGACTGTTCGTGACGCAAGGTCACTGTGGCGCGCAAAGGTGCCGATGCGCCGCTGGAAACCTCCGTCACGCCCATCGATGCGTTGCCGGCAGCATCGACCAGGTCATAGCGGAAGGTCACATCAGCGTCATGGCCAGGCAACGGCGTGACTTCGACATCACCCTGCTCGTTGAGCCGGACCGTCGCGCCCTTGCCGTCGCCGACCGAGGCAATGCGCAGTGGGCCAGTACTGTTGAGTGGCAGGTCATTGGCCAGTAGCACCGAGGCAGGAACGACCAGGGCGTCTGGCGTGGTGGTGAATGCCGCCATCTGTTCCGGGGCAAGGGTATCGCCAACCGGCAGTGCACCGGGGGCTTGCAGGTCGACCGACGCGATATCGGCAAAACTGAGTTTCTGAACATTACTCAAGGTCAGGCTGCCGTCACGCCCAGCCTGCCGATCAGTGATCTGATAGCCCGTCGCCGTGCGCGCAATCAGGTACTCATCGTGATTGCCATGCAGGGTGACAAGGTTGACTCCACCTGCGCCGTCGATGATTGCATTGCCGCGCCCGGCCTCGATGACGTCATCCGCCGCACCGCCCATGATCTGGTCTGCACCGCCGCCGGCGTGGATGATGCTGCCAGCGGCCGAGGCCTGAATCCGATCGCCATTGGGGCCGGCATAGATGACCGCCTTGCCAGTGCCGCCGATGATGGTGTTGCGGCCCGTTCCGCCAACCAGCACATCGTTGCCGCCACCACCGATCAGCAGGCTGTCGCCAGACCCACCCTTGATGAAAACGCCGCGCTGCCCGCCGCTGGCAATCACGTCTTTGCCTCGCCCGCCCTGGGCGATGGTCAGCCCGGCCTCAGCCATGTTCAGGCCAACACCCTGCATGCCGACGATCAGCGCAGTGTCGCGCCCACCGTTACCACGGATGTTGGCCTGCTGGTCACTGGCGCTGATCACCAGTACATCGTCACCGGCGCCGCCTTCATAGGTGTTGCTGCCAGCGCCACCCACCAGCCAGCTGCCGCCTGGTGCGGCCTTGAGCACATCGTCACCCGCCCCGCCCTGCAGGGTATCCACGCCTAGCGCGGCGGCATCGAGCTCGGTACCTTGCGGGCTGTTGCTGATATAGGAACGGCGCGAGATCGCCCCACTGACGGAGGCCAGCAAGGTGGCGCCGTCTTGCTGCTCCACGAGATTGCCTACTGTGTCGGCGAGGTACTTCACTGCCAGCACTTCACGCTCCACGCCATTGGCCACGAACGCGCCGCGGGAGATGACTTCGTTGCCCTGGCGCACCTCGTTCACTGGCTGGACCTGACGCAGGTCGATCTGCGTGATGCCGTGTTCCGGCAGTGCCTTGAGTTCACCGGCATCGGTTCGGCCATCATGGTTGGCATCGACCCACAGCTTCAACTGTGCCCACGCCGCATCGTCGGGGCTAATCAAGCCATCGGCATTGGCATCGACACTGGCCAGCGCGGCAAAACCATCCTTGAATGGTGCCTCGCCCGGTGCGCCATTGCTGCCTGGCTGGCCACCGTAGTATTCAGAGAAAAGCTGGCGGATGCTGACGACCTGCCCACTGCCGTCATCGTGCACCAGCATCCCGGTCTGCCGGTCGGCCCAGCCTGTGCGCCGCAGCTGGCCGCTGTTGTCGACATCGAACAGCACGGCGTCCTCGATACCGGTCATCCCTGCGCCTTGGCCGCTGAGGTCGAACAGCAGCGGGTCGACGAAGGTGTTGACCGTGGTCATGGCGGCCAGGCCGTTCAGGACGGCGGCGTTGCGCAGGCTGAAGTCCGGCGTGTCAGAGCCATCCTGGTAGAACTGGGCCAGGTGCTGGTTGGGGCGCACGTTGGGGTCCAGTTGCAGTTCGCCGGGGCGGATACCGCCGGTAGCCAGGCTGCCCAGCTGGGCAGAGGTGAAATCGGTGTTGTCGAGGGTTTTGTCGGTGAAGGCGATGCTGTGGGTCAGGCGGCGGGTGACATAGCCGGCGGAGACGTCGTTACGGATGTCGTCCTGGCCTTGTAGGTCGCGGCGGGAGTCGGTGGTTGGGGTGATTTCGATCTGGATGGGTTGGGAAGGTGCGGGCTCATCCGTGTTGATCAAATCTGAGATCACACCTTGGATACCATTTGCCGTCACGGTACCTAAGCCTAGTAAAACGGACGCCACTCCTCCTGGTGAATCAATCCTAGCTTTCCAGGACTCTGCTTGGACACGTAACTCTTCAGGCGCCATCGCTGACGAAAATGCCACGCTCGCATCAGTTCGAAGCGACAGCCATAACTCAGAGGGTAGGCTCCCTGCCGCGCCCAAAACCTCCTTCCAATAGGTCTCCCGTGCGTCTTCATGAAGCAAATTAAATACGGTATTCAGCGTCCAAGCGTCTTTTGATCTTCCCATATCTTCGAAAACATTCGAGTGAAAACCCCACGCCTCCAAATGATTGATTTCGAGACCAATACTTCCTGCCTTGACTTTTTCATCCAAGACTCCCAGATAGGCCTCGGCCATTTTAAATCGTACCTGTTCGACATCCTCCTCCTGCATGGGGCGATCGGCGCCTTGTTCCGTGCGCTTCATAAAATCGATCGCCGCAATGCCTGCTATTGAATTCCCTTTTGCCACCCCATTTGCGAGAACCGCATAACGATCCCCCTTACTTGCCAAGTAGTCATACATTGCACCAGTCCTTTCAGACTCGAAAATCTCGCGCGCACGCCTTACATCTTCCTGAAGCAAGCCAGACATAAAAAACCCTCAAGTTATAGCCCATAAAATCCCCGCACAATGCATCAGCCCTCTTGACTAAGCTTTCCGGATATTGCTGCACATGCGAGAACAATGAAACAAGAACAGCAACAACAATTAATCCTGCGACCAGCGAGTAACACCTTCTAAGACGAGACCAAAACCATCTACACCGCAGCGAATCCAATACCTGCAGTCGAAATGAAAAGCATCAGAAAAACTAAAACCCTCAGCAGGTTCCATACGATGATCAACGCACACATACCCAAGGATTTATTCACCCAGCCTCCTAAATCAAGGATAGGTCACATGACTTTCTTTCTGTTGATGAAAAACTCTTCGAGCGCACGCCGGACTTCGTACCACTGCCCCAGATTTTCCGGAGACATCGTGACCCCCACTTTCAAAGACCCGCGCATCAAAAATGTCATTTCACAAGCATAAAAATCTGGTTCCCGTGCTTGCCAGTTGCAAATGGTCACTGATGTAACCACCCCAGACTCTTCGCTCCAAAAAACTCTTCTGCTTTGCCGCCCCCAGGAAAAACCGTTATCCACTGAGCCATAGAGACTTAGCGAACTGTCATAAGCAGCAACGGGCGCGACCTGAGATGGCAATCCCGATAACAGGTAGTCTCGCCGTCGACTAAGGTAGCTTTCACTCGCCACCACCGGACCAACTGCAACCAACAAACCTTTCTTGTCCAAAAGCCGTTCATAAATCCGGCGGTCTTCTGTAGACCCCAGCCCTGGCCAAGTCATTGCCAAGACAATTGATTCAATATTTTTTTCGCAGTCGTTCTTTTCCACATGGTACGAACCATTTAAAGGTGCCTTTTCGTACTCAGGCCAAAACGGAAGGTATAACCGGGAGAATTCATACACCTCGCCTGCCATTTTTCCGCAAGCAACCGGAGGCGGCTCATAGGGTTGGACTGGCTTCGCGTACAGACAATGATAAACACCCCCCAAACATATGGACCAATCCAAATGATGAAAAAAAAGCCACCACAAATCCTCAACCGCCGCCAAGTCATCATATATAGTCGAACTGCATCAAGCTTCAGCATTAGCAACCTCCCACGCAAACAGCCCATTATGGCGAAATCGCCCGCCTAGCCAAACCACCACCTAATCAGAAGTAAGTAGCCAAATAAGCTACCTGGCAAGAACAACAGCATCAAGAACACCAAAACCCCTAGCACATTCCACATCACTATCAACGCGTACATCCCCAGCGACCTTTTCATTGAGCCCACTCTCCTACATCACACTCTGGCAGTCTCATCGTTCCCCGAAGCTTTCCCTCACATGCCGCTGCAACGGACTAAGGAAGTAACTAATCACCTTCCGCTTATCAATAATCAGTTCTGCACGCACCGCCATACCCGGCGCAAGCGGCACCTCCCTATCCCCAACCCGCAAAGCACTCAACCCCAACTGAATCCGAGCGTTGTAAACCCACCCCCGCCGCTCATCCTCAACGGCATCGTTGGAAACACTCTGAACAACTCCTGGCACAACGCCATACTTGGTAAATGTGAAGGTCTCGACTTTCACCTCCACGGCCTGCCCCGCCTGTACAAAGCCGATGTCCTTGTTCTCGATCTGCACGTCCACTTCAACCGGCTGATCACTCGGCACAATCACCATCAGTGTTTGCGCAGGGGTCACAACTCCGCCTTGGGTATGAATGGCCAATTGCTGCACCGTGCCGTCGACCGGGGATGTCAGCGCCCGAAGCCGATGCCGTTGCTCGGCCTTGTACAACTCCTGGCTCAGGGTCGCGATCTGCCGGTCGGCCTCGGCATGCAGGTCGAGCATGGCCCGGCGCAGCTGGGCGATGATGCCTTCGCGGCGGTGCTGGGCTGCCAGCCGCGCAGCGCCCAGTTCTTCGATGCGTGAACGTTGAATGGCCAGCTCGCGCTCTTGCTCCAGGCGGGCCTGTTCCTTTTCCAGGTAGGTGTGCTTGGCAACCGCCGACTCGCTGAACAGTTGCTGGTAGTCCGCCGTGAGCTGGCGGGTAATCACCAGCAAGTGCTGCAGCGCATCGGCGCGGGCTTGCGCCGAGCGCATCTCTGCGCCGCGCTGGGCGATTTCGGCATCCGCCTGTTGCAGCGAAGTGCGCAGCTCCTGGTACTGCCCATGCAGCCAGCGTTGTGCGGCTGCTTGCTGTAGCGCCGTGGCCTGGGGAATGCGTGGCGCCAGGGAGGCCGGCGCGGTGTTGCCATCGAGCGCTTCCAGCAAGGTAGCAGCGCGTGCCAGGTCGATCCGGGCTGCCAGCAGCTCACTATTCAGGCGCTTGATGTCGGCGGCGGTCAGTTGCCCTTCGAGTTCAACCAGCAGGTCGCCTTTGGCAACGGTCTGGCCATCCACCACATGAATCGCCTGCACCACCGCGACCTCACTGGCCTGGATCACCTTGCTCCTGCCGCTGGGCACGATCCTGCCCTCGGCGCTGGCGACTACATCGATTTCGCCCAGGCAGGCCCACAGCAAGGCCAGCGTTATCAGCGCCAGCAGGCACCATTGCACGCGGCGCGGTAGCGGATGTACCGGGGTTTCCTGCAAGGCCAGCGCCGCGGGCAGGAACGCCAGCTCATCGGCCTCCCGTGGTTCCCCTTGCATGACCCGGCGGCGCCCCCAGGCGTTGCGCCAAGCCTCGCGGTAGCGTTCCAGCAGGTCGAGTACAGGCGCACTCATGCTGCCGCCCCCTGTTGCAACCGATGCAGGTAGGCATAAGCGCCTTGCGGGTTGCCCATCAGAACATCGTGAGCGCCCTGCTCGATGATCTGCCCCCGCTCCATGACCACGATCCGGTCGGCATGGCGCACGGCAGACAGGCGGTGGGCGATGATGATCACGGTACGCCGGGCGCAGATACGCGCCATGTTCTGCTGGATGATCCGTTCGGACTCATAGTCCAGGGCACTGGTGGCTTCATCCAGGATGAGAATGCGCGGGTTGCCCATCAAAGCACGGGCGATCGCGATCCGTTGCCGCTGGCCACCCGACAGGCTGGCGCCGTGCTCGCCAACCAATGTTTCATAGCCGTCAGGCAGCTCGAGGATGAACTCATGCGCACCTGCCAGCGTGGCCGCTGCAATGACCTCCTCAAGGGGGGCTGCTGGGTTGGCCAACGCGATGTTCTCGCGCACGGTGCGCCGGAACAGCATGTTCTCTTGCAGCACCACACCGATCTGCCGTCGCAGCGAAGAGACATCGGCCAGCGCCAGGTCGGCACCATCGAGCAGCACTCGCCCCCCTTCCGGCGAATACAGCCGTTGTATCAGCCGGGTCAGCGTACTTTTGCCTGAACCTGACCTGCCGACAATGCCGATGACTTCGCCAGGGCTGATCTTCAGGCTGACGTCGCGCAGGACCTCGTTGCCACCCGGGCGATAACGGAAGCACACCTGGTCGAGTTCGATGCCCCCGCCTAACGCAGGCAACTGCGCGCCATGGCTGACCTCGGTACGATTGTTGAGGATGTCGCCCAGCCTCTGGATCGAGATACCGGTCTGCTGAAAGCTCGTCCACAACTGCGCCAGGCGCATGATCGGCTGGGCCACACGGCCCGCGAGCATGTTGAAGGCGATCAGTTCGCCGACCGTCAGTTCCCCCTCGATGACCAGCCGCGCACCCAGCCACAAGGTGCCGACCGTAACCAGTTTGCCGATGAGGGCAACGCTTTCATTGGCGATATTGGAGAGGTTCTGGGTCTTGAAACTGGCGGTAACATAGGCCGCCAGCTGCTGGTTCCATCTACGCGTGACGTGCGGCTCTACAGCCATGGTTTTCAACGTGTCGATGCCATTGACCGCTTCTACCAGGAACGCCTGGTTTTCCGCGCCACGTTGAAAGCTCTGGTCGATCCGGGCACGTAACACAGGGGTAACCAGCACCGAAACAAGCAGGTAAAGCGGCAATGAAGCGATGACCAGCAGCGTCAGCCAACCGCTGTACAGCAACATGAACGCGATGAATACCGCAACGAACAACACATCCAACAGCAAGGTGATACTGTTGCTGGTCAGAAAACTGCGGATGTTTTCCAGTTCACGCACGCGAGCAACCGAATCCCCGACGCGCCGCGCCTGAAAATACGCAAGCGGTAGTTCTATCAAGTGCTGAAACAACTTGGCGCCCAGTTCGACATCAATGCGCGAAGCCGTATGCGCCGACACATAGGCACGCAAGCCACTGAGCAAACTTTCGAAGAGCAATACAGTCAACAGGCCCAGCGCAATCACATCCAAAGTGGTCAGGCCCCGGTGGACCAGTACTTTGTCCATTACCACTTGGAAGAACAACGGCGTCAGCAGTGCGAGGATCTGGATGATGAGTGAAACCAGCAATACCTCACCCAGCAACTTTCGATGCTTGACCACTGCCGGGATAAACCAGGTCAGGTCAAACCGTTCCAGCCCTCGCGGCAAGGGCGCGTCCGAGCGGACCAGAATCAGCTCCCCGGCCCAGCGCTGCTCGAGTTCGGCCAGCGTCCAGGTTTGCGGCGCAAAAACCCGGGGGTCCTGCACCAGCACGTGCTCGCCCTCTATTCGGGCGATGATGAAATAGCCACCTTGCCTGTCCGCTGCAATGGCCGGTAGCGGCATGTGCGCCAGGCGCTTCAGGTCGGTGCGTCGATATTTGGCTTTCAGGCGAAATTGCTGAAATGCCTGCAATATCTGCGCAACGGAAAATGGCATGCCATCCGTTGCAAACTCATGACTCAGTTGCTCGGAACAAACCGCTACATCGTGATATCGCGCCAGCATGACCAGGCAGGCCAGGCCGCTATCCCGTGTTTGGTGCTCACCGACTTCAGCTTGATCGGACACCTGCCCACCCCATGTGCAATTAGAACATGGGCAGATACTAGCGCCTGGCAATAGGATAATAGTCCTACACGAACCCGACTTATCCTGCGGGAATATTCCCAGCAGCTAACATTACTGTAGGAGCATTCCGAGGAGTGCGAACTTATGCGTAGGAATTTATTACCCGCAAAGTATGGATATATGCGAGAACATTAGATTTAAAGCCGTTATTACTGACACTGACAAGCCAACGCCTTCAGAGCCCCACCCTACCCAGATAAAGGTGGAGCCCTGAAGAAAGAGGCATGCTGCGCAGAGCAGCTGCAGTCAAACCGTTACTGCATCCAAGGCGGCGTCGGCTCTTCAGCCTTGGCCGGCCCGTGCTCGGCCTCTTCCCGCGCCGCACGGCGGCGAGCTTCATCGCGCAGCGTGGCATCGATCTCGCGCATCACGCCAGATACGTCAGCCTCGTGGTCGTCTTCCTCGAACTGCCCACTGAGCGGGCTGTCCGTGCGCAGCTCACCGGCTTCGTACAACGCCCACATCTCATCGGCGTAGCGGGTGCTCTTGAGCTCCGGGGCAAAGCGCCCGAAGTAATGCGCCATGTTCGCCACGTCCCGCTGCAGCATGCTGAACGCATGGTTGTTGCCCGCTGCATCCACCGCCTGGGGCAGGTCGATGATCACCGGGCCATCGGGGCCGAGCAGCACGTTGAATTCGGACAGGTCGCCATGCACCAGGCCGGCGCAGAGCATCAGCACGATCTGGCGGATGACAAAGGCGTGGTATTCGCGTGCTTGCTCGGCCTCGAGGTGCACGTCGTTCAGGCGCGGTGCGGCATCGCCGTCGGCGTCGGTGACCAGCTCCATCAGCAGCACGCCGTCCTGGAAGTCGTACGGCTTGGGCACTCGCACCCCGGCGCCGGCCAGGCGGAACAGGGCTGCCACTTCGGCGTTCTGCCAGGCGTCTTCGGCCTCCTTGCGGCCGTACTTGCTGCCTTTGGCCATGGCTCGGGCCTGGCGGCTGTTGCGGACCTTGCGGCCCTCCTGGTACTCGGCGGCCTGGCGGAAGCTGCGCTTGTTGGCCTCTTTGTAGACCTTGGCGCAGCGGACCTGGGCACCGCAGCGCACCACGTAGACGGCTGCTTCCTTGCCGCTCATCAAGGGCCGCAGTACTTCGTCGACCAGGCCGTCTTCGATCAGTGGTTCGATTCGTTTTGGTGTCTTCATCAGGCTGCGTTCGGGGTCCTGGCTGGGGTGGTGGACATCCTCTCACAGGCTGGGGCGACTTGCTCGTTTGTCTGCAAGTGCCCTTTCGCGGGCCAGCCCGCTGCCACAGTCAAAGCGCGAATTTCAGGGCAGGCGCAAATCCTGTGGGAGCGGGCTTGCCCGCGAAGAGGCAGCAGCCCTAAATCAAGGCTTCCCGGCTGTACTCACCATCGACCAGGCGCAACAGCCCCAACGGATTGGCGTTCCTCAACGCCTCCGGCAGCAAGGTATCCGGATAGTTCTGGTAGCACACCGGCCTCAGGAAGCGATCAATGGCCAGCGTCCCCACCGAGGTCCCACGCGCATCGGACGTAGCCGGATACGGCCCGCCATGCACCATCGCATCACTCACCTCGACCCCCGTCGGATAGCCATTGAGCAACAACCGGCCGGCCTTGCGTTCAAGCAGCGGCACCAGCGCGGCAAAGCGCTCCAGGTCTGCAGGTTCAGCGATCAGCGTCGCAGTCAGTTGACCGTGCAACGCCTCCAGTACACGGCGCAGTTCGGTTACGTCGGCCACCTCGACAACCACCGTGGTCGGGCCGAAGACTTCTACCTGCAACAGCTCATCCCCCTCCAGCAGCAAACTGACATCGGCCTGGAACAGCTGGGCATGGGCCTGGTCGCCGCGCTGCTCCAGCCCTGCCAGGTGACGCACGCCCGGGTGTTGGTGCAGGCGCGCCACACCACTCGCGTAGCTGCGCAAGGTACCAGCATTGAGCATGGTCTGGCCCGGCTGGTCGGCCATGCGCGCACCGAGCGCCGCAACAAACGCCGCAAACGCGGGCCCGGCAATGCCGATGACCAGCCCTGGGTTGGTGCAAAACTGCCCACACCCCAACACCACTGACGCTGCCAGTTCACCGGCCACCTGCTCGCCCCTGGCCTGCAGCGCTGCGGGCAGCACCAGCACCGGGTTGATGCTGCTCATCTCGGCGAACACCGGGATCGGCTGCGGGCGCGCCGCTGCCAGGTCGCAGAGGGCGCGGCCACCTTTGAGCGAGCCGGTGAAGCCGACCGCCTGGATCGCCGGGTGGCGGACCAGCGCTTCACCCACGCCGGCGCCGTAGATCAGGTTGAACACCCCCGCCGGCATGCCAGTGGCCTCGGCGGCACGCTGAATCGCCTCGCCGACATACTCGGCCGTGGCCATGTGGCCGCTGTGGGCCTTGACCACCACCGGGCAGCCAGCAGCCAGCGCGGCGGCGGTATCGCCCCCAGCGGTGGAGAACGCCAGCGGGAAGTTGCTGGCCCCGAACACCGCCACCGGGCCGACGCCGGTACGGTACTGGCGCAGGTCCGGTCGCGGCTGTGGCTGGCGCTGCGGTTGCGCACGGTCGATGCGCGCCCCCAGATAGTCGCCGCGGCGCAGTACCTGGGCGAACAGGCGCAACTGGTTGCTGGTACGGCTGCGCTCACCCTGGATGCGTGCGGCGGGCAAGGCCGTTTCGCGGCAAACCGTATCGATGAACGCCTCGCCCAATCCATCCAGCTGCTCGGCTATGGCCTCCAGAAAGTGCGCGCGTCGTTGCGGCGCCAGGCCGTTGTACCCGGCAAAGGCCTGCTCGGCGGCGCGGGCGGCGGCGTCCACCTCGTCAGGCGTGGCCTGGCTGAAGACGACCGGCAAGGGCTCGCCACTGCGTGCGTCGAAGCTCTGCAGACGCACGCTGCCAGCGGCGCTGCGGGCGCCGCCGATAAAGTTGCTTCCCGACATGATTGACTCCTGTGACAACGATTGAAGGCTCAGAGGCTTTTCACCAGGCCCGGGCGCGGCGCCTGGTCAGCAGCGGCGATGCCGTTGCGCAATGGCTGGCCGAAGGCGTCGAGGCTGACCTCGAAGGTGTCGCCGGGGCGCGCCTGGATGCCGTCGCCGAACGACAGCGTGGCGGTGCCGAAGTAATGCACGTGGACATCGCCCGGGCGCAGGAACTGGGCGTACTTGAAGTGGTGAAATTCGAGGTTTTCGAAGCTGTGACACATGTTCTGCTCCCCGGACAGGAACGGCTTGCTCCACAGTTGCTGGCCATCGCGCAGGATGCGGCTGCGGCCTTCCAGGTGCGCGGGCAGCGCCCCCAGGCGCAGTTCGGGGCCAAAGCTGCAGGCGCGCAGCTTGGAATGCGCCAGGTACAGGTAGTTGCGGCGCTCCATCACATGGTCGGAAAATTCGTTGCCCAGGGCGTAACCCAGGCGGAACGGTGTGCCGCACTCGCCGATCACATACAGCCCGACCAGCTCCGGTTCTTCTCCGGCATCCTCGGCGAATGCCGGCAAGGGCAGGTCGGCCCCCGGGCGCACGACGATGGCGCCATCGCCCTTGTAGAACCACTCCGGTTGCGCACCCTCCTCGCCCGCTGACGGTCGCCCGCCCTCCAGGCCCCACTGGAACATGCGCATGCTGTCGGTGACGGCACCCTCGGCCTGCTGCTGATGCATCTTGTCGCGGGTGGCGGCGCTGCCCAGGTGGGTCAGGCCGGTACCGGTCACCAGGCAATGCGCCGGGTCTTCATGGTCCAGCGGTGGCAGCACTCGGCCTTCGGCAAGCAGGGCTTGATAGTCATGCCCCTCGCCCAGGCCTGCAGCCCGCACCTGGGTGGCCAGGTCGCGGCCAGCAGCAATAGCCTGCAGGGCCAGCTCACGGGTACTGCTGGCGCCACAGATTTCCAGGGCACGCTCGCCCTCCACCACGCCGACCCGGCGCTGGCCGGCGGCGGTTTCGAATTGGATCAGTCGCATGCTTGTGCTCGCTTGTCGGTTGCAATGTTCACGGATGCCTGGCGCTGGCGGCGCTCCAGGCGGTTGTAGACGACGCCGGTCAATGCCAACCCGAACAGCATGACCACGGCCAGGAAGTACAGGCCCGAGGACAGCTGGCCGGTGTGCTCCTTGAGCGCACCGATGCCGAAGGGGCCAAGGTAGCCGCCGAGGTTGCCGATCGAGTTGATCAGGGCGATGCCGGCCGCCGCGCTGGCACCAGAGAAGAAACGCCCAGGCAAGGTCCAGAAGATCGCCGTGCAGGAAAACAGCGCAAAGGCCACCAGGCACAACGCCGCCAGCTGCATTGCCGGCATTGTCAGCCAGGCGCTGAGGAACAGGCCCAGGGCGCCCAGGGCATAGAGCAGGCCGAGGTGGCCATAGCGATCGTTGAGGCGGTCGGAACTGCGCGGAATGATCAGCAGGCCGATGATGCCGAACAGGTATGGCACCGCCGAGACGAAGCCGGTCACCAAGTCGCTGCCGCCGAACTGGTGGATCAGCGTTGGCAGCCACAGCCCCAGGCCGTAGATGCTCAGGGTCATCGGCAGGTAGAACAGCGCCAGCAGCAACACCCGGCCGTCCTTCAGGGCATGCAGCGGATTGCCGTGGCGGGTCTGGCCGAACTCGCGCAGGTCTTCGGCCAACTGCTCCTTGAGCCAGCGGCGCTGAGTGTCGTCCAGCCAGCGCACCTTGTCCGGGCCATCGGGCAGCAGGCGCAGGGTCGGCCAGGCCAGCAGCACCGCCGGGGTACCGATACAGATGAACAGCCACTGCCAGCCGTGCAGGCCGAGGTTGCCGTCCAGGCCCAGCAAGGCGCCCGACAGCGGCCCCGTGACCAGCATCGCCAGTGGCTGGGAGAGGATGAAGAAGCCGAGGATTTTGCCGCGATGGCGTACCGGGTACCACTGGGTGATGTAGTACAGCACGCCGGGGAAGAAGCCCGCCTCGGCAGCACCGAGCAGGAAGCGCATCACATAGAAGCCATGGGGCCCGGTGACGAATGCCATGCCAATGGTGATCGCGCCCCAGGTCACCAGGATGCGGGCGAACCAGCGCCGCGCGCCGAAGCGGTCGAGCAACAGATTGCTGGGGACCTCGAACAGGAAGTAGCCGATGAAGAACAGCCCGGCCCCCAGGCCGTAGGCGGCATCACCGATGCCAATGTCGGCTCCCATATGAAGCTTGGCAAAGCCCACCGCCGAGCGATCGACGTAGGCCACCAGGTAAAGCAGGACCAGAAAAGGGATGAGTTTCAGCGTGATCAGGCGGACGAGCCGCTGCTCCTGAATCATGGCGAGGTCTCCGATTGTTCTTGTAATGGGGACAGCACATGGCCGGGGTTTGGTGGGCAGACCTCCGGCGCGGTGAAAGGATCATATAGTATTACTATTTAAAACAACAACCCTTCACAGAGCGCTTTTTTAGCGATAGAGTCGCCACATAACGACAAATAGTAATACTAATAAGGTGTCCGTCATGTCTGATAGCAAACGCCCCCTGCGCTCCGCCCAATGGTTCGGCACGGCCGACAAGAACGGCTTCATGTACCGCAGCTGGATGAAGAACCAGGGCATCCCTGACCACGAATTCCAGGGCAAGCCGATCATCGGCATCTGCAACACCTGGTCTGAGCTGACTCCATGCAACGCGCACTTTCGCAAGATCGCCGAACACGTGAAGAAAGGCGTGCTGGAGGCCGGCGGCTTCCCGGTGGAGTTCCCGGTGTTCTCCAGCGGCGAGTCCAACCTACGCCCCACCGCCATGCTCACCCGCAACCTGGCGAGCATGGACGTGGAAGAAGCCATCCGCGGCAACCCAGTGGATGCCGTGGTGTTGCTCACCGGCTGCGACAAGACCACCCCGGCACTGCTGATGGGGGCTGCCAGCTGTGACGTGCCAGCGATCGTGGTGACCGGCGGGCCGATGCTCAACGGCAAGCACAAGGGCCGCGACATCGGCGCCGGCACCATCGTCTGGCAGATGCATGAGGCCTACAAAGCCGGGCAGATCGACCTGAACGAATTCCTTTCGGCCGAGGCCGGCATGTCGCGCTCGGCCGGTACCTGCAACACCATGGGTACCGCCTCGACCATGGCTTGCATGGCCGAAGCCCTGGGCACTTCGCTGCCGCACAATGCTGCGATCCCGGCTGTGGACTCGCGCCGTTACGTGCTCGCTCACCTGTCGGGCATGCGCATCGTCGAGATGGCCAATGAAGACCTGCGCCTGTCGAAGATCCTCACCCGCGAAGCCTTCGAGAATGCCATCCGCGTCAACGCCGCCATCGGTGGCTCGACCAACGCCGTGATCCACCTCAAGGCCATCGCCGGGCGCATCGGCGTGGACCTGCAACTGGAAGACTGGACCCGTGTCGGCCGCGGTACGCCGACCCTGGTCGACCTGCAGCCGTCGGGCCGTTTCCTGATGGAAGAGTTCTATTATGCAGGCGGCCTGCCGGCAGTGATCCGCCGCCTCGGCGAGCACAACCTGCTGCCCAACCCCGACGCACTGACCGCGAATGGCAAGAGCCTGTGGGACAACTGCCAAAGCGCACCACTGTACAACGAAGACGTCATTCGCCCGATCGACAAGCCGCTGGTGGCCGATGGCGGCATCTGCATCCTGCGCGGCAACCTTGCACCCAAGGGCGCCGTGCTCAAGCCCTCGGCGGCGACGCCTGCGCTGATGCGCCACCGTGGCCGCGCCGTGGTGTTCGAAAACTTCGAAGACTACAAGGCACGCATCAACGACCCGGAACTGGAGGTCGACGCCAGCTCGGTGCTGGTGATGAAGCATTGCGGGCCGAAGGGTTACCCGGGCATGGCCGAAGTCGGCAACATGGGCCTGCCGGCCAAGCTGCTGGCCCAGGGCGTGACTGACATGGTGCGCATCTCGGATGCGCGCATGAGCGGCACGGCTTATGGCACGGTGGTATTGCACGTGGCGCCAGAAGCGGCGGCAGGCGGGCCATTGGCAGCGGTGCGCGAAGGTGACTGGATCGAGCTGGACTGCCAGGCAGGCCGCCTGCACCTGGATATTTCCGATGAGGAACTGGCCGGCCGCCTGGCGGACCTGCAGGCGCCGCAGCCGTTGATCAGCGGGGGGTATGCAAAGTTGTACCTCGACCATGTGATGCAGGCCGACGAAGGTTGCGACTTCGACTTCCTGGTCGGCTGCCGGGGCTCTGAGGTGCCCAAGCACTCCCACTGACCCCGCGCTGGCCCTGCTCTTGTAGGAGGGCCTCGTGTCGCGAAAGGGCTGCAAAGCAGCCCCCGGGTATCAGCAACAATGCACAGATCGCCGGGGCTGCTTTGCAGCCCTTTCGCGACACAAGGCCGCTCCTGCAAGAGCAAGACCTGTGCTCGATTTGTGATGCTATGATGCCCTCCCCGCTCCGATGGACCGCCTGCACCGCCCATGAACTACCGCCAGCCCACCACGCGCAAGAGCATGCACGCCACCCTGGTCCAGGACCTCGGCCTGCAGATCGTATCCGGCCAGCTCCAGCCGGGGCACAAACTGCCCGCCGAAGCCAGCCTGTGCGAAGCCTACGCCATCAGCCGGCCGGTGTTCCGTGAAGCGATGCGCGCCCTCACCGCCAAGGGCCTGATCGAAGCCCGCCCACGCGTCGGTACCTTGGTGCGCCCGCGTCACGACTGGCACATGCTCGACCCGGACGTGCTGCACTGGCTGATGCAGGCCACGCCACAGCAGGAATTCTTCAACACCCTGTCCAGCGTGCGCTGGGTCATCGAACCCGCCGCTGCAGCACTGGCTGCGACCAACGCCAGCCCTGCCGATGTCGCGGCGATCAGCGAGGCCTACCTGCGCATGGAAGCCGCAAGCACTCACGAGGAACGCCTGCAACCGGACCTGGACTTCCACGCGCGCATCGCCGACGCCACCCATAACGACCTGCTCGCCTACCTGTGCAACATGCTCTCGCTGGCGTTGCGTGAGTCGGTGCGCTACTCCAACCAGCGTCCCAACTTCGACGAACTGGCGTTGCCGCGGCACAAGGCGATCCTCACCGCCATCCAGAACGGCGACGCCCTGGGCGCACGGCATGCTTCGCTGGTGCAACTGGAAGATGCCCGGGTGGCGTTGAGCAAGGTGCTCGGCCAGGACCCTATCGGCTGAACCTCACTGCCGCTGCAGGTAGCCCTGCAAGTAGTCGATGAACGCCAGCACCTTGCCGCTGGCACGCCGGTGGCTGGGGTAGACCGCGAGGATGTCTTCACCGAATGCATCCGGCTCGATCACGCAGTGCTCCATCACCCGCACCAGCCGCCCCTCCTGCAAATAGCGGCGCACGCTCCACTGCGGGGTGTGCAGGATGCCGTGCCCCGCCAGTGCATTGCGTAGCAGCAAGTCGTAGTTGTCGCTTTCCAGCCGCGCCTTCTGCGGATACGGCAGGCGCATGCGCACGCCGTCACACTGCAGCCACCAGAACCGCGCATCCAGCGCCGGGTGAATGTACTTGAGCCAGTGGTGCTGGCCGATGCTGTGCGCCGTCACCGGCAGCGGGTTGCGCGCGATGTAGTCGGGGCTGGCACAGAGAACGATGCGGTTGTGGCCGATGACCCGGGCAATCAGGCCCGGCAGGTCGCTGTGCCCTTCGCGCAGTGCCAGGTCGTAACCGGCTTCGATCAGGTCGACAAAGGCATCGGACAACTCCACCCGCAGCTGAATCTGCGGGTATTCGCGCATGAAGCCAGCACAGGCATCAGCCAGGAACGCCCTGCCGAACGCCAGTGGCGCGGTCAGGCGCAGGGTGCCGGATACCCCCTGCAACTGGCTGATCTCTTCACCGGCCTGATGCAGGCTCTTCAACACCTGCCGGGCGGTTTCCAGGTACAGCCGGCCGGCTTCGGTCAGCACGATGCGCCGGGTGCTGCGCTCGAACAGCTGGCTGCCCAGCTCACGTTCCAGGTGTGTCACCGCCTTGGTCAGCGCCGAGGGCGTCTTGCCCAGCGCCTCGGCTGCGCGGCTGAAACTGCCATGCTCGGCAGTGGCGACGAACATCGAAATCGCACCCAAGGTATCCATGCGGTTTTTCCTGAATGGCAAAAGGCTTTTTAGCGTTCTGGCGATTCTATGCCAGGCGCGCGCTGGTTAGGCTCGCGTTACACCCATAAATACAAGAGGCTACACATGTCGAGATGTCTTCCTGGCTTGCTGGCGCTGGCCGTGGCTTTTTCCTCCGGGCAAGCGCTGGCTGCCGCCGAGCTGGTGCTGGTCAATGGCAAGATCTTCACCGCCGACCGCAACAACCCGCAGGTGCAGGCCATCGCCATCGAAGGCGGCAAGCTGGTGGCGGTGGGCTCCGATGCCCAGGCCCGCGCACTCGCCGACTCGCACACCCAGGTGATCGACTTGCAAGGCAAACGGGTCACGCCAGGCCTGATCGATACCCACTCCCACGCCATCTTCGGCGGCCTGCAACTGAGTGGCGCCGACATGGGCGGCGAGGCGCTGCCGCTGGACGACTTCGAGGCCCGCCTGCGCGCCTGGCGCGATGACGGGCGTGCACGCAACGGCGATGTGCTGCACGTGCTCGGCGTCAGCTCGAGCTACTGGGCCCAGGCCAAGGCACTGAATGCGCGCTTCAGCCAGGGCGAGTGGGCCTCGACGCCCATCGTGTTCATTGGCGAGGACTACCACACCGCCTGGGCCAACCAGGCCATGCTCAAGCGCGCCGGTATCGACAAGGCGTTGCTGAGCAGCCTGAGCCCCCAGGAAAAAGACACCATCGGCAGCTTCGACGATGGCCAGCCCAGTGGCTTTCTGGTCGACGCTGGCTGGGACCGGGTCACCAGCGTACTGCCCAAGGCCGATGCCGCCGCCCTGCTCAAGGGCGCGCAGGCCGCCGTGCAGTTCAACAACAGCCTGGGCATCACCGCCTGGATGGACCCGGCAGCCAACAGCATGCCCGGCGAGGCAATCTTCGCCATCAAACCCACCGATCACACCGTGGGCGTTCTGCCAGCCTACAAGGCCCTCGCCGAGCAGGGTGGGCTCAACGCGCATGTCGCCGCGCTGCTGGTGGTCAACCCGAAAAGCACCCCCGCCGACCTGCAGACCATCGACAACGTGCGCAAGCAGTTCGCCGGTGTGCCGAACCTGACCCTGCCGGGCATCAAGGTGTTCGCCGACGGTGTGCTCGAATACCCCGCGCAGTCCGCCGCCCTGCTCAAGCCGTATCACAACACCCATAAACCGGGTGAACTGCTGATCGACCCGCAACATTTTGGCGAGCTGGTCAGCGCCGCCGACCAACGGGGCTGGCTGGTGCACATCCACGCCATTGGCGACCGTGCGGTGCGTGAGTCACTGAACGGCATCGAGCAAGCGCGCAAGGCTGGCAACAGCGGCATCCATCACTCGATCACTCACCTGCAACTGGTCAACCCCCAGGACTTCGCCCGCTTCAAAGCCCTCGACGTGATCGCATCGATGCAGCTGCTGTGGGCCGCCGGCGACGATTACACCGTCGACATGGTCAAGCCCTACGTCGACGCAACGGCATTCCGCTACCAGTACCCGGCCCATTCGCTGCAGAAAAAGGGGGCGACCATCGCCGGGGCCAGCGACTGGCCGGTGTCGTCACCGAGCCCCTGGCTGGCCATCGCCCAGGCGGCAACGCGCAAGGGTGAGCAAGGCGTGCTCAACGCCGACGAGCGCCTCGACCGCCAGACCATGCTTTATGCCTATACCGCCAATGCCGCCAAGGCCCTGGGCCTGGAGCAGCAGATCGGCTCGCTGAGCCCGGGCAAACAGGCCGACTTCGTCATCCTCGACCGTGACGTGCTCGCGGTGAACGACCAGCAGCTCGGCGAAACCCAGGTGTTGGCCACCTACTTCGGCGGCCGCCAGGTATACGCCCGCTAAGCCGCTGCGCCCCCCTTTAGCTGCACGGCATGCCCCCGGCATGCCGCCTTTCTATCTGCCACAACAACCACAACACAAGATAGGGATCACCATGAAACACGCTACCCTGGCAGCCGTGTGCGCGTTCGGCTGCGCCACGCTTGCCCCCGTCGCCATCGCCCTGCCGATCAATGACGACTTCGCGGTCGACATCGACCTGGCGGCGGTCAGTGACTACCGCAGCCGCGGCATCTCGCAAACCCAGGGCGACCCGGCGCTACAGGCCGACATCATGCTCAGCCACGCCAGCGGCCTGTACCTCGGCGCCTGGACCTCGAACGTCGATTTCGGCTTTGCCAGCAAGACCCGCCAGGAAGTCGACTACTACGGTGGCTGGGCTTGGCAGATGGCTGAGCAGGTCAACCTGGACCTGGGCTACATCAAGTACAGCTACCCGAAGGAGAGCCAGTACAACCTGTCCGAGCTTTACGCCATTCTCGCGGTGCAGGGTTTCAAGCTGGCGGCGTATTACTCGACCGACTCCTCGACCCAGTACGGCAAGGATCAGGACAGCCTCTACACCTGGGTGGGCTATCAAACAGCATTACCGCTGCGGGTCGGACTGGAACTGCGCTACGGCCGCGTGGACCTCAAGGACCCGAGCTACTGGTCGCAAAGCGGCCAGTCGCGCGACTCATACCGTGAGTGGGAGGCCAGGCTCACACGCGATGTCCTCGGGCTCACCTGGCGCCTCAGTTACCTGGATACCAACCTGTCGCACGCCGAATGCGCCAGCAGTTATGGCTTTGACGATGTCTGCAGCGCCACCGTGGTAGCCGGCGTCAGCAAGCACTTCTGAAGCCTCAGGCCATAGCCCGGCGCTGCACGATGAAGTGCCGGGCCCGGTCGAACGCCCAGTTGTACAGCACGGTGTACGGCAGGATGATCACGAAAAAACCCAGCTCGACCATGAATGCCTGCATCAGCGAGATCTGCAGCATCCAGGCCGCCACCGGCAGGCACCAGACCACCAGCCCCGCCTCGAAGCCCAGGCCATGAACGAAGCGCGCCAGCGCTTTCCACTGGATGCGCGGCGTCGCCACGAAACGGTCGACCAGCGCGTTGTAGGCCATGTTCCAGATCATCGCGATCACCGACAGGGTGACCGCCAGGGCGCCAGCGGTGGCCAGCGACTTGCCCATGATCCACGAGAGCAGTGGCGCACAGAGCAGCACCGCGAAGATTTCATAGCCAACGGCATGGACCATGCGTTCGGTGAAGGAGACCTTTTTCATAACAGATTCCATCATGTAGTTACGTCATGGCGCATTTTCTTTGATGGAACTGATACCTTCCACATAGTAGCTATCGCTTTTATCAATGACCCGAATGTCACCCGTCTGCAAACCTGCGCCGAACCTGTGGGAACTGTTGCCACCGGCTTTCAGACCGTCGCTGTCATCTGCGGAAAGAAATTTAAAACATTCTTAATCGTTGATTAATTCTTAGCGGCTCCACGCTCCGTAAAATTTCGCGCTTTTACATGTGGAGAACGCTCCGATGCTTCGAATGCTGTCCTGTGCTGCCCTCTTGACCACTTCATTCGCCTGCTCGGCTGCTGACGCTGTACAAGGTGGCGAGCAAACGCTGACCGTTCTGAGTTCCGGCGGTATCATGGGCGCTATCCGGGAAGTGGCGCCAGCTTATGAGAAGACACATGGCGTGAAGCTGGAAGTTCTAGCCGCGCCTTCGATGGGGGAAACCCCACAGGCCGTCCCAAATAGGCTCGCCCGCGGTGAGCAGGCGGATGTGGTTTTGATGGTAGGTTCGGCGCTCGACAACCTGGTCGCCAGCGGTCTAGCCGACAAAACCAGCCGAATAGATCTTGGAAAGTCTTTCATTGCCATGGCCGTTCGCAAAGGCGAACCGAAGCCGGACATTGGCACGATGCAGGCCTTGCGCACTGTGCTGCAAAACAGCAGGTCGCTCGCCTACTCCGACAGCGCCAGCGGCGTTTATCTCTCCAAGACCCTGTTCCCTCGCATGCAGCTCGGTGACCAGTTCGTGGCCAAGGCTCACATGATACCTGCCGAGCCTGTCGGCGCGGTGGTCGCTCGCGGCCAAGCACAGATCGGCTTCCAACAGCTCAGTGAGCTTAAGCCAGTAAAGGGGATCGACATCGTTGGTCTGATCCCGGCTGAAGCGCAGAAAATGACTATGTATTCTGGCGCTGTCGTCACCAAGAGCCAGCATCATGCCGCAGCCCAGGCGCTCCTCGACTATCTGGCATCGCCAGAAGCCGACGCCGCGATCAAAGATAGTGGCTTGACGCCGCTCCCCCATGTAGCAAGCTGACAGCGAAACTGGGGCTCGGCAAAATACAAAGATCTTGCCGCAGTCTTCGCTCTGCGAGCGTCTGCTACGGGTCGATAGCGGCCAGTCGCGAAAGGCTGCTTACGACCCAGAGCAGTCGGTCGAGGTGTCTGCAAAACCAAGGTCGATTCAGTGCGACACCAACCGCCCATCAGCTGGAGGGTAGTCAAACTTCCCCACGTGAGAGCCAGGTTTATAGCCTTCAATCACAAGGACTTGCGAGACTTCACAGTCCGGATAGATCCACTTGCCCCAGTTGGCCAAAACCCACTCCTTGCTAAGGCCGAGGCATTCTGCATTACTCTCCCTAGGTAGCCAAACCAGCGGCAGACCTGCTTTATAGCCAGTGGTAACCATCAGCCCAAAGCGACGATCCTCGTCCAGTGTTTCGAAAACCATGAAATCCACAACCTCTTCATACGGGTATGAACCCTTGGCTCTGAATACGGTTCCGCGACTGAAAACCTCATTTGAGCATTCAAGAAGTGTTGTCATGAAATTCACTTTTCCTTATTTACAGGTAGTCCAAGGCCTTGAGCAGTGTACGACAACTCGTGGCTCAAACACCTGCTGGGTGGCTGAAGATAGAGTTCGTCGAACGGCCGCTCAGGGTCGAAAGCTGTCCTTCGCGAATGGCGGTTAACGACCCAGGCTGTGTGAAAACGCAAGTAAGTACGTCGAGGAGCGAAAGAAGCTGGGTCAGCCTGTAAATTCAGCAGATCTAAGTGCAGGTCTAACTCAGTCGGGCGCCAGGCGCTGCCTGTGCTATCTGGGCCGCGGCAGCGGCCCAGATAGCCGTATACGGACGCATAAAACGCTTGGACTCATGTCCTGATCGCTTCAATCAGCCCAGCGATGCCAAAGATGCTCATCATTCGTTTGAGATTGTAAGCAAGCACGTGAAGGCTCATCTCGGTGCTTACCCTCGGCAGGGTTTTGGTCAGGAAGTGGGTGCTTCCCATCCAGTATTTGAGCGTTCCGAAGGGGGGCTCCACCGTCTGCCGGCGAACCTTCATCTTTCCGGGGTCATGCTCCAATCGGATCTGCACCGCTTCGACTACCGTTTCATGCTCCCAGCGCTTCAATCGGCGTTCCTTACCCGTCGTACACTGCTACTGCATGGAGCAACTTTGGCAGCCAGAGAACCAGTAGGAGTGCAGCAACATGCCGTCTTCCACCGAAGAATGCCTGCGAGTCAGTAGTTGATCCGCAGGGCATCGGTATTCATCCGATGCAGCGATGTAGCTGAAGTCCTGCTTGCCGAATCGGCCTTCCGCTTTGCTGCCTGATGTCAGCGGCTTCGGGACAAAAGTGGTGATCCCGGCCTGCCCGCAAGCAAGGATCTCCGGACCTTTGTAATAGCCTCGGTCGGCGACCACTGTCAGCGACTCAGCGCCGATCTCTTCGCGCACCTGATTCGCCATATTGCTCAGTTGCGTTCGGTCATTGCCAACATTGGTGACTTCATGAGCAATGATCAGGTGGTGTTTGTCATCGACTGCTGTTTGTACGTTGTAGCCAACCGTGCCAGTACCTCGGCCACTCGTGGCCATTGAGCGTGCATCAGGATCGGTAAGAGAGATTTGCTGATCTGGGCTGGCGCGAAGCTGCGCTTCAATGTCCTTGAGCTTCGTCATCTGCTGTTTCAGCTTTTCTATTTTTTCGCTCAACCGTTCAGTCTTAGCCTCGGCGACCTCGGGCACTGCCCGATCCGCCGAATCCATCGCCGCAAGATAGCGGTCAATGCTCTGCTCGATCTGCTGCATGCGTGCCTTGATCTTGCCCTGGGTAAAGTTGCGGTCGCGGTTATTTACGGCTTTGAATTTGCTGCCGTCGATGGCAATGATCGACTGGGAGAAAAGATTGAGGTTGCGGCAAAGCACTACGAATTGCCGGCAGACGCTGCGAATGGCTTTGCCGTTGTCTCGGCGAAAGTCGGCAATCGTTTTGAAGTCAGGAGCCAACCGGCCCGCTAACCACATCAGCTCGACATTGCGCGCTGCCTCGCGTTCAAGCCGGCGGCTGGACTGAATCCAATTGAGGTAGCCATAGATGTAGATTTTTAGCAGGACTGCTGGATGGTAGGCCGGACGACCCGTTGCAGCCGGATCGACACCCTCGAACCCGAGTGCTCCGAGGTCGAGTTCATCGACGAAAACGTCGACCACCCGAACTGGGTTTTTTTTCGGTGATGTAATCATCCAGGCACTCCGGCAGCAGCGTGACTTGCGTCCGGGCTTCACCTTCAATGAACCGTTTCATGATCGTCCCCGCCACGATCTCGACGATCAGAAGGTTAGACAATCGCAGGTGTTTTCACACAGCCTGGACCCAAAGCGGACGTCTGTGATTGGGCCGCGAACGGCCTAAATACAGGCGTCTGCGGTCGGTCCTTGAGCGCCAGTGGGGTCCAGCTGCTTCAGCTTGTGATCGGTTTCACAGGAAGGTCGACCGGCTCGAACGTCATCTCGATGCCGCGCCCAACGTGCACGAGTGTGAAATCAAGAAGGTCGGCCACCAGGCGCTGCGCCCGTCCCGCCGAATGGGTGATGTGGCCGATACTCTGACCTCAGACTAAGCCTGAACGGTAGATACAGGGTGCCGCCGAAGAATGAATCGACCCTCTGTCGAGCGCAGTAGACGACTGGTCTAATCTGGAATAGACTGCGCCCACTATGAAAAAACCAGCCAATGAAATGCGTGAGCACATCCTCGATGTTGCCAGGGCGCTAATGACCCACAAAGGCTACACCGCCGTCGGTCTCAACGAGGTGTTGAGCACGGCGGGTGTGCCCAAGGGCTCGTTCTACCATTACTTCAAGTCCAAGGAAGAATTTGGCCAGGCGTTGCTCGATGTGTACTTCGAGGCGTACCTGGCCCGTATCGAGCCGATTCTCAAGCAGCAGGCCAATGGCGCGCAAAGCCTTCTGAAGTATTTTCAGTACTGGAGCAAAACCCAGTACGACGACGCCGTCGACAACAAATGCCTGGTGGTGAAGCTCGGCGCTGAAGTCTGCGACCTTTCTGAGGTCATGCGTCATGTGCTGGATCAAGGTACTTCCCGCATCATCAGGCTGATCAGCGATAGCATCGAGCGCGGTATCAATGATGGCAGCATCGTTACCAAAGACAGCGCTGCACTCGCCGAATCACTGTATCAACTGTGGTTGGGCGCATCGTTGATGGCGAAAGTTAACCGCTCTGCCCAACCCTTCCAATCGGCTTTGGCCATGACTAAAAGCCTGCTCGGTTGAGCGGCTTTTTTTTACCCGAAAACTAGACGACTGGTCTACTTACTGGAATCCCTCATGACTGACAACAGCACCCGCACCGATCTGTTCGCCCCCACCCGCATGGGCGCCATCGAACTCGCCAACCGCATCGTCATGGCACCCGTCACGCGCAGCCGTTACGCCGAGGACGGTATACCCAATGAGCTGCACGCCACCTACTATGCCCAGCGCGCCTCAGCCGGCCTGATCATCGCCGAAGCGACCAACATCAGCGCCCAAGGCCGTGGCTATGCTGCCACGCCGGGCATCTGGAGCGATGAACAGACCGCTGGCTGGAAGAAAGTCACGGAAGCTGTGCATGCCGAAGGCGGCAAGATCGTGCTGCAACTGTGGCATGTCGGCCGCTTCTCCAGCGTCGAATTGCAGCCTGGCGGCCAGGCACCGGTAGCACCCTCGGCGATCAAGGCCGAGGGCAGTACCTATACGGTCGACGGTTTCGTCCCAGTGTCCACACCGCGCGCCCTGGAAACCCACGAGATCCCCGGCATCATCGAGCAATACCGTACTGCCGCGCGCAACGCCAAGCGCGCGGGGTTCGACGGCGTGGAGGTGCATTCTGCCAACAGCTACCTGCTCGACCAGTTTCTGCGTGATTCCACCAATCAGCGTACCGACCAGTACGGTGGTTCGATCGAAAACCGGGCGCGTCTGACACTTGAAGTCACCCGCGCGGTTGTCGAGATCTGGGGCAGCGACCGGGTTGGCATCCGCCTTTCGCCGGTCACCCCGGACGCTGGCAACACCCCCCCCGACAGCAACGTCATGGGCCTGTTCGGTTACCTGGTGCCCCAGCTGAACGCGCTGAACCTGGCTTACCTGCATTTCGTCGAAGGCGCCACGGCGACCAGCCGCGAAATCCCCGCGGGCGTTGATATGGATGCCCTCAGCAGCTTGTTCGCAGGGCCCTATATCGGTAACAACAACTACGACCTGGAAATGGCCATCGAGCGCCGCGCTGACAACAAGATCGACGCCGTGGCCTTCGGCCGCCTGTTCATCTCCAATCCCGACCTTGTTGAACGCTTGCGCCAGGGTGCGCCGCTGACAGTCGCTTCGCGCGAGAGCTACTACGGGGGTGGCGCCAAGGGGTACACCGACTGGCCCAACGGCAATTACTGAAGGACGCGCTGTGTCATGCCGCGAGCCGCCGTGATTGCCAACACCACCGTAAACGACCCGATCGTCCCCCTACCCGGCAAGACTCGTCATAGCTTTATTCACCACAGGAACAACACCATGAACAAACCCACTTATGTGCAGGAATACAACGCCATCGTCGAAGTACTGAATCAGTACAACGAAGGCGGCAAGCAGGCCAAGAGCAGCCTTATGAAACCGGCGTTCAGTGAGCAGGCCACCATTTTTGGCGTCGATGCCAATGCCAAGCTGGTTGGCGGGCCGATCCAGGGCCTGTTCGACATCATCGACAACCCACCTTTCCGCCCCTCGCCAGAGGCCCAGGGCGTCATCGTCAATATCGATATCGTCGGCACTGCCGCCAGTGCGCGTATCGATACCAACGACATCTCAGGTTTCTGCTTCACCGACTTTTTCAACCTGTTGAAAGTCGAGGGTCAGTGGACGGTGGTCAGCAAGGTCTACCACACCCACATCGCGCCCTGATCTGCGCCGTTTCCGGGCCCCCCGCTGTCACGTGATACCGGGTAGGCCTACCTGGCCTGCTGATTGAGCTGCCGCCTGGACGATCAGGTCGATCAGCAGGGTGACCTGCTCGCTCAACGCGACATTGGCGGGGTAAACCAGGCCAATGTCGCGATGAAACGTGCTCGCGCCAAGGTCATAGGCTCGAACCGACGCTGGCCAGGCATCCCGCGTGATGGTTTGCGGTACCAATGCCACCCCAACGCCCTTCGCGACCAGCTCGGTGATTGCATCCAGCTCGTCCAGCTCGCACACGTCCCTGGTAGTGAAGTGAGCCTGGCGCAGGAAGCGATCGACCTGCCGGCCACCGAACGAAGAGCGTTCGTAACGAATGAAAGGTTGGGTCGAGAGTATGTCGCGCCAGTCACCCTCTGGCAGGCCTGCGGGAACAATCAAGCGGTAGGGTTCGCTTGCCAGCGTTGTCCAATGCAGGTCACTTTGCAATTCGAACGGTGGGCGGATGATTATCGCACAGTCGATTTCCCGTGCATCTACCGCACTGAGCAACTGCAGCGATACCCCTGGAATGATCCGCGTGCGGCATTCAGCCCGCGTGCCATGGAATTGAGCCAATGCTTGCGGCAGCAGTGACCGTTGTATGGACGCAATCGCGCCGATATCTACTTGTACCGATGGCACGCTACCCAGTGCATTGGAACCCAGGCTGTTGTATAGCCTGATCACTTCCTGCGCCTGGATCAGAATTTGCTGGCCCCGCCGGTTCAACTGCGCGTTCCTGCCTTTGCGCTCGAATATCTCGAAGCCAAGCTCCCCTTCAAGCCTTTGCATCTGGGCACTCACCGCAGCCTGTGTGAGGTTGATCCTCACTCCCGCCGCAGCGAATGTGCCCTCTCGGGCCACCGCAACCAGCGTCTTGAGCTCGCGAATCATTTACAAATTTCCTTTGTGTTTTTGACCAAAATATATTGATTTTTTTATTGATTGGCCACTTCTAAACTCTCTCCCAGAACGAAATATACGAGATGTTGCAACGGCATCTCGCCCAGTCGAACCATCAATAGCCCTCCAGGAGCGCCTGATGAACCTGTCCCCTTTCCACCTTGCGATTCCCGTTTACGATATCCCTGCCGCCCGTAAATTCTATGGGGAGGTATTCAATCTCGAAGAGGGGCGCTCTGCTGCTCAGTGGGTTGATTTCAACTTCTACGGTCACCAACTTGTGATTCACGAACATCCCAAGATGGCGTATCAGGAAAACGCTTTGAGCAACCCGGTGGATGGGCACAACGTCCCTGCTCCACACTTTGGCGTGATTCTGCAGTGGGACCAATGGGAGGCACTTGCCGAGCGGCTTACGGCCCTGGGCACCCAGTTTGTCATCGAACCGTACATACGCTTCAAGGGACAGGTGGGTGAGCAAGCCACGATGTTCCTATTTGACCCGTGCGGCAATGCACTGGAATTCAAAGCGTTCAAAGACATGGCACAGATATTCGCCAAGTCATAGTGATTACACAACGTGCGCCCGCGTGAGCCCCTCGCTCACGCATCTAGCTACTGCCGTCCGTGCAGCACACCTTCTATAAAAAAGGCTAGAGTCATGAAAAGAATCCCACTGGTCTGGCAGATCATTGCCGGCTTGTTCCTTGGCATCCTTGTAGGCGGGTACCTGAATACCCATCCAGAGCATCAGCAATGGGTAAGCAGTGAAGTGCTGAAGCCCTTGGGTGACATCTTCATCAAGATGATGAAGATGATTGTCGTCCCTATTGTCTTCTGCTGCATGGTGCTGGGCATCGCGGGTGGCGGGGACAACAAGTCATTTGGTCGCATGGGGGCCAAATCCCTTGCTTACTTCTTCGCTATCACGACGCTGGCGATCATTGTGGGGCTTGTCCTTGGTAACCTGCTGGAGCCCGGATCGGGCACCGTGATCGCAGGTATGGCGCATGCCGATGCGGTCATGAAACCTGAGCCCTCCAAAGGCGCCCTGATCATTCTGCAAAATATCGTACCGGATAATATCGTTCTCTCATTATCTGAAGGCAAGCTGCTCTCAATTCTGTTCTTCGCCGTGTTGTTTGGCATGGCCTTGAATGCCCTGCCCCGCGAGAAAAGCGCCCCGGTTGTCGCAACATTGCAGGGCACTGCTGACGCAATGTTCAAACTGGTCAGCTATGTCATGGCTTACGCACCGATCGGGGTGTTCGGGATGATCGGCGCTACAGTCGCCACCTTTGGTTTCGCCGCGCTACTCCCCCTGCTCAAGTTGATCGGTGTTGTTTACCTGGCACTCTTTCTGTTCGCTTTTGTCATACTCGGCGGGATCTGTTATTTGATCGGCGAGCACCTGTTCACGCTTGTTCGTTACTTCAAGGACGAACTGATTCTGGCGTGCTCCAGTGCAGCGTCCGCTGCCGTAATGCCCCAACTGATGGTAAAACTTGAGGACTATGGTGTTCCACGACGTATTGTCAGTTTTGTCGTACCCGTGGGGTACGCGTTCAACCTTGACGGCGCGTCTATATTCCTGGGTGTCGCGACAATATTCATTGCGCAGCTTTATGGAATAGACCTCAGCCTTTCTCAGCAAATTCTACTGGTCGTGACCATGGTGCTGACCTCAAAAGGCGCTGCGGGTGTCCCCGGCTTTGCGATCATCATCCTCTCGGCGACATTGGCATCGGCCGGGCTGCCACTCGAGGCTGTTGCACTGGTGGCAGGGATCTTCCGGGTCATTGAAAGCGGCACCACCACGCTCAATGTGCTCGGGAACGCCATCGCGCCGCTGGTCATAAGCCGATGGGAAGGGGTTCAAAGGAACGTTGCCGAGCGAGACCCGCTTCTGGACAGAAGCTGAGCGGGATACCGATCTGAAATCCGCGAGCCGTCACGGGCCTGGCCCGTGACGGCTTGATGTGCGATGTCAGTTCAAGGGGTCAGAACGCCGGCACCACATCGCCGTGATAACGCTCAAGAATGAACTGCTTGACCTGCGGCGAGTTCAACAACGCCCCGAGCTTCTGCACGGCCGGGTCGTTGGCTTTGTCCCTGCGCACGTACAGGTAGTTGGCGTACGGCGACTCGGAGCTTTCGATGAACAACGCATCCTTGTGCGGCACCAGCTTGGCTTCCAGCGCGTAGTTGGCGTTGATCAGCGCCATGTCCACCTGGCCCAGCACGCGCGGCAGCATGGCCGCTTCAAGCTCCTTGAACTTCAGGTGCTTGGGGTTGCTGGTGATGTCGGCGGCGGTTGCCATGATGTTGCTGGGGTCTTTCAGCGTGATCAGGCCCTGCTTGGCGATCAGCAGCAGGGCGCGCCCGGAGTTGGTGGGGTCGTTGGGAATGGCGACGGTGGCGCCGTCCTTCAGCTCGGCGACCGATTTGACCGTGCTCGAGTAGGCACCGAACGGCTCGATGTGAACGGCTACAACCGGTACCTGGTCGCTGCTCGGGCGGTCTTTCTTGTAGGCCTCGTAATACGGCTTGCTCTGGAAGTAGTTGGCATCCAGCCGCCCCTCATCCACCTGGCGGTCCGGCTGGATATAGTCGGTGAACACCTTCACCTCAAGCTCCACCCCCTGCTTGGCCAGCTCAGGTTTGAGAAACGCCAGAATTTCGGCGTGAGGCACAGGCACCACGGCAATCTTGAGCGTTTCGGCATGCGCAGCACCGAGGGAGGCAGCCAGCAGGGCAAGGGAAAGTGCAATGCGCTTCACAGGGTTTTTCCTTCGAATCGTTCAAGGGTGAAAGAGGACAGATCAAGGTCGGTAGTGCCGCCTGTGCACCACTGGGCGAAGGCCTCGCCCAGGGCCGCCGAGTGTTTGAAACCGTGGCCAGAACAGGCTGACACCACCAGGGTGTGGTTGAGCGTGGGGTGTTGGTCGATGATGAAATGCCGGTCTGGGGTGACGGTGTAGGCGCAAACGGCCGACTTGAGGACCTTGTCGGTGACCCCGGCAATCCGGCCTTGCACTTGCTGCTGGTACATCTCCCTTCCTTCCGCGGCAGAAACAGTGCGGTCCAGCAGGTCAGGCTGCGAGGCCGTATGGTACTGGGCCGTGGCGATTTTCAGGCTGCCCTCGCCAGGTTGCGCGGGGAAGCCGTAGTTGATTTTGTCGTCCCCGCGCCCATGGGTGAAGATGAACGTGGGCGACGCACCCTCTAGGGCCGCGCCGTCTTCAAGCTCAAACCAGAACAGCCTCTGCCGGTAGACACTCAGCAACCGGTCGAAAGGCTCACCCAACAACCCGCCGGTCCAGTTACCGGCGCTGAACACCAGCTTGCGGGCCTTCACCGTGCGCAGGTCGGTGGTGACCGTGACGCCCTCTTCATCCGAGCTGATCTGGGTAACCGATTCGCCCGTGTGCAAGGTGGCGCCGTGCTGCACCGCCAAACGCAACTGCACCTCGATGCAACGCTCGGGGCGCACGAAACCGCCACCCGGCTCGAAGTAGCCGATTGCGTCATCGCGCACGTGGGCGAATTGTGGGAAGCGCTGGCGGATTTGTTCTGCGTCGAGGACTTCGTGGTCGATCCCGTAGGTCTGGGCCAACCCGATGGTGCGCAAGGTGAAGTCGGTTTTATCGGCGGGGTCGAAGTCGGGGCTGGAGGTCAGCGCAAGCAAGCCGGATTGTTCGAACAAAGATTCGCCGCTCTCTGCTTCCAGTTCGCGCCAGATTTGCTGAGCCCGCCTGACGATAGGCACGTACTGTGCCCCTTCCCCCACGGACAGCCGGGTAATTCGCGTATCACCGTGGCTGGAACCGAAGGTATGCGGCGGGTGGTAGCGGTCGATGCCCACCACATCGACGCCTGCCTTGGCCAACTGATACGTGGTAGCGGCGCCCATGGCGCCCAGACCGATGACGACTACTTCACAGTGCTCCACAGACAGCGCTCGCTCAAAAAGGCGCTAGTTGAAAACACATGGTCCCAGGAGACAAAGAATTAAAGGGTATATGGTTATGCCTTAGCGCCTTGGACTTGCCCGCTTAGCGCGCAACCAATAGGTAAACCTTGCCTATGAGGACGACCACACCCAATACCAGTACCGCGATACTGAACCAGGGCTTTTTAGGCGGCGGGCCGTCTGGGTAGTCGTCGACACGGCTGGGCGGCAGTACGCCGGCACGCTGCAGGCGCAACTCCACCAGGCGCTGGCGCATGGCGCGGTGTCGCTTGCTGTTCACCACCAGCAGCCCCAGCAAGGACAGCGTGAGGATCACGTATTGCAACGGGCCGGCATGGCGCGTGCCGAACACGCTGATCGCCGTGAGAGCAGGCCCTACGAGGCACGGCGAGACCAACCAGAGCCCCCAACGAAAGCCGCGGATCATCGCGAACTGGCCGGCGCAAAACAGCATAAGCAGCGTCAGCGCCCCAGTAAGGAGGTAAGCGCCCCTGTCCGGCAGGTTGTGCAGGTAGCTGCTGTCCCACAACCCAATGCCGCTCCCCGCTGCCACCATGCACAGCAAGGTGCCCAGCGCGAAGGTTGGGGCATAGCGTGTCATGAAGGCTTCGTGTTGGTCGGGGGTGAGTCTTCCGGTGGGGGGCATCTTGACGCTCCTTGTCAGCTATTGAGGGGACATGCTGCCACAGGTCGCTCGATATTTAGAGGTCGAGGAGGACCGCTATCGACCCATAGCTGTCACTGATGAACAGCAGCATCCCTTTCTAGAGCCAGCGCCTGACCTGTCTGCAGTGAGGTAGCCCGTATCACCGTGGCAGCATGCGTCTTCAAGTCGTGGTGTGCCAGGCCTGCACAAGCATGAAAACCAATCAGTGCGTAACCAGCGTTACCTACCCGCTCATACCAGTCCTTCAGTGTTCTGGCCAACGCAGGATCGACAGGAACAGGCGAAGGCAGCGTGATGCCCCAGTGCGGTGCTCAGCATTGCGCTGATGGGTATCGCCGTATCAGCGTTGGTAGGGGTACGCCTGGTTGGTCGGCTGAGCCCACGTCCTCCCATCCTGCCCACGCTTAAGGAAGTCTGAAGTGACCAGCGTCAGATGCCAGCTGTATCGTTGGCAGCGACTCTGCTGGGGGATTCAACCCACTGGAAACAGCAAGGTGGCGGCTAGCCCGCCGCTTGCTCGATTACGCAAAAGCACCTGCCCGCCCATCCGGTCAACGATGGTCGCCACGATGGAAAGCCCAAGGCCTGCACCATTGGGACTGTTACGGCTATAGAAGCGCTCGAATACGCGCGACAGACTCGCCTCATCGATACCTGGCCCCTCGTCCTCGACGGTCAGCTCGAAGTGATCGTCCAGGCGCCTGAGTGACACTGCGATGCGGCCAGCGCGCGGTGAGTGCTCCACCGCGTTGGACACCAGGTTCTGCAGCGCGATGCCCAGGGCGCCAGCATCGATCGCCAGGTGAGGGTCGCCTTCACCAATATCTAACGAGGGCTCCAGGCCGCGGCCCAGTATCCACGGGGTCAGGTCAGCCAAGGTCTCGGTGACCACTTCGGCCAGGTCGACCTGAGTGCTGACTCGCTGCCCCAGCCTTGGCTCGACACGGGCCAGCGTCAGCAACTGGTTGACAACCCGGGTGAGTCGGTCGACCCCGCCCATCAAATAGTCCAGCGCTTTGTGCCGCTCTGCCTCGTTGCTGGCCTCCAGCGCGTTCTGCGCATGCAGGCGGAGAACGGCCAGGGGGGTGCGCATTTCGTGGGCGGCATCGGCAATGAACCGATGCTCACGCCGCAGCAGGTCCTCAGTCTGCGCCAACAAGCGGTTGATGGCGGCCTGCATGGGCTCCAGCTCCGAGGGCAGCGGCACCAATTGCAGCGGCTCCAGCGAATCGGCGTGACGCCCACGGATGACGTTGGCCATGTTCTGCAAAGGCCGCAGTCCCCAGCCGATAGCGGCCCAAACCAGCAGTGCCAATACCAGGCTGCCAAGCAGGAACGGGAGCAGGGTGTGGCGAACGATACGGTCGATCAAGTCGTAGCGCACATCGTCACGCTCGCCCACCCAGATCACCCAGTGTCGTTCCGGCACCGGCAGCACGAAACCGCGCCATTGCTCGCCACCACTGGAAAAGTCGTAGAAACCGGGGACCGTCGGTGGAGGGTCGATGGTCGGTGCACTGGGTGTGTGCACCAGCAGGCCGGCGCCGTCCTGCCAGACCTGGAATGCCAGCTTGCTCTCGTAGGGGTGGCCTACCCGATGGTGACCCGCCTGGGCCAATGCCTCGTTGAATGCCTGGTACATCGCTTCACGCGAGCCACTTTGCACCGGCAGGCTCATGACGCCCTGCAGCAAGCGAGCGTTCTGGGCCAGGTGCGCGTCGTACACCTCGTTAATTTCATGGCGGCTGTCGTGATAGTTATAGAGCGCCAGCAGACCGGTCCCCAGCAGCAGCAACAGCATCACCCGCCACAGGGTGCGTTGGCGCAGCGAGCTCATGCCTTGGCCTCGACCAGATAGCCAATGCCGCGCACCGTACGGATCAGCCCGTTGAACAGCTTCTTGCGAAGGTGGTAGATGTTCACCTCCAGCGTATTGCTCTCCGGCTCCTCATCCCAGCCATACAGCAACTGGGTCAGGCGTTCGCGGGTGAATACCTTGCCTGGCTGGGCCAGCAACTCGTGCAGCAGCCTGTACTCCTTAGGGGTCAGCACCACTTCAACGCCGTTGTAATGAACTTGCTGGGTAGCGGGGTCGAGGCTGACTCCGGCATGCTCGATCATGACCTTGGCGCGTCCGGCGCTGCGCCTGAGCAACGCGCGCAAGCGTGCCTTCAGCTCGTTGAGGTCGAACGGTTTGACTAGGTAATCGTCGGCGCCGGCATCCAGGCCGGTGATGCGATCATCGAGGGCATCCCGTGCGGTGAGAATCAGCACCGGCAGGCTATCGCCGCCGGCGCGTACCCGCCGCAGGAGCTCAATGCCATCCATGCGGGGCAATCCTAGGTCCAGGATCACCAGGTCGAAGGTCTCGTGCTGCAACGCATGCAAGGCGCTGACACCGTCACGCAACCAGTCAAGGGTGTAGCCCTCCTGGCGCAAACCGTCGCAGATCCCTTCTCCCAGTGCGATGTCATCCTCAACCAGCAATAGCCGCATGTTCAGTCCTGTTTATCCTTGATCGCCTTGAGTAAAGCATCGATATCCGCGCGACGGCCCTGATCAGCCAGCTCACGCCCCGGCCGGGGTGGTGCTTGCAAGGCTTTCTGCAGGGCTGCGGTAGCCTCCGGATAGCGCTTTTGTCGATACAGATGATCAGCCCAGAAATAGTTGCTGTCGATACCGCTGGGGTTGATCTGCAGGGCTTTGCGCAGCATCTTGTCGGCCATCTCGGCATCGCCGAAGCCAATCGGCCAGCCGGGCACTTGATCGTACAGCGTGCCCAGGCTGGTATAGGCCGAGCCCTGCAAAGCGTTGGGGTCCAGTTTCATGGCCTGCTCCAGGCTAGCCTTCGCCGCCTTTACCTTGCCTAGTGCTCCAAGGCCACCGGTAGCCCCCGCCCAGCTGCTGTTGATGATGCCCTCCCAGATCAATGGCTCTGGTGTACCGGGGTACTGATGAACGAAGGCCGCCGCGTCACCCGCTAGCTTTTCGAGGGCGTCAGCACGTTTGTCCTTGGGTAACTGGTACTGGATCTGTGCCCAGCGCTGCTGCAGGTCACTCAGGTGCTGTGTGCCTGTCTGATCCAGTGCCCAGGTGGAAGGTGCGAATGCCAGCAAGCTGGCAATGAACAGTCGCTTCATTTCATCGACTCCTTGGAGTGGCTACCAATGTATCGGCGAATGACAGGCAATTGCTTGCGTAATGCGCGGTCGACTACTCCCGGCAACATGCCGTTAATGCGCACGAAGAGCTTTTCCGGCCAGCCTAGGTAAAGCTCGCTGCGTTCAGACTGCACGGCCTCAAGCACTGCACGGGCGACATCCGCCGGGTCGTCCATGCCGACTTTCAACGCCTGATTGAGCGCTGTGGCAGCACTGCTGTTCATCGCCGTGCGGGTCGCACGAGGTGCTGCATACAGCACATTCACCGTGGTGTCGGCCAGCTCGCGCCGCAGTGCTTCCGAAAAGCCACGCAGGGCGAATTTGCTGGCGCAGTAGGTGGCATAGCCGGGATAGCCAATCGAGCCATAGGTTGACCCGACATTGACCACCAAGGCCGTGGGCTGAGCACGCAGCAATGGCAGGCAGCCACGTGTCAGCTGCAGTGGTGCGTTCAGATTGATGTCAAGCAGCTCATCGAGCTCGTGCTCGTCTAATTGATCGAGCAAGGCGAAGCGGTTCACACCGGCAGCGTTGATCAGAACGTTGACATTGCCCATCTTGCGGGCTCGGTCGACGATTTGTTCACGCCCTACCTGGCTGCGTAGGTCAGCTTCTTGCCAGCGCAAACGGTCCGGGTACCGATTCATCAGGCCAGCCAGCTTGCCCATGTGCCGGCTGACCGCCAGCACCTGGGCACCGGCTGCGCACAGCTGCTCGGCCAGCTCCAAGCCAATACCCCCACTGGCGCCGGTGAGGATCACCACGGATTCAGGCAAGCGCATGATGCACCTCGTGCTTCCCGACGCGCGGCAAGCCCTGGAACATCTCGGTGTACAAGCGGTAGACGACCTTTGCCGCGTTGATGACAGCCTGCTGGTCGCCCTCATCATCGAGGCGGTCCATTAACTGTTTGTAGGTCACCATGTGGTCCTGGTCGAGCGCACCATGGGAACTCAGGTAGCTGAACGCCTGGCCAGGCAAGCCCAGCGTACTCTGAATGGTGCCCGCCGCCTGTGTGGCCAAGGCTATGCTGGTGCCTTCGAGCACATTGACCATGCCGAACAGCCCGACAGGGTTGCCGCGTGCAATCAGGTCGTAGAGGTAGGCGACCATCAGCTCGATTGGCAGCGCTGGCCGACCATCACGCACGGCCTCCCAGTCGCCGCCGCAAGCCTTGATGTCGTTGAGGATCCACTGTTCGTGGCCGTACTCCTCTTGGATGTATTCGCACACCGCACCGCGTAGCCATTCCAGGCGCGACGGCAAACGCGCGCCACAGGCCATCATCAGTGGCACCGTATGGCGGACATGGTGGTAGGCCTGCGTCAAGAAGGCGACGTAGCTCTCCAGACTGACCTGGCTGGCCAACGCATCCCGGATTACCGGCACTGCGAATAAAGCCTGACGTTCCTGGGCAGTGTGTGTTTGCAAAGTATCGAAAAAAGACATGGTGAACCTCACAACGGGATGTCGGATAACAGGGCGTGGTAACGCTGCAAGATCGCCTCGCGTCGTGGGCGGCCGTTGGCAGTCAGGGTTTCATCAATGGGGCTCAACGGGGCCGGCAAACGGCGCCATGTATGCACCTGGGCGTAATCGGGCAGTTGCGCGTTGCAGAGCTGCACGGCCAGCTCGATAGCCTCGTCGCTGGCGGTGGGATCCAGCGGCCACAGCAGTGCCAGGTTGTGCGGCAAGGCTTCGCCATGCACGAAGGCCTGGGCGATGACGCCGCTCTGAGTGAGCTCGGCTTCGACCCATTCGGGGTTGACGTTGCGCCCGAAGCTGGTGATGAACTGGTGTTTCTTGCGTCCGTCGAGGTAAAGGTAGCCCTCTTCGTCGAGGTGACCGAGGTCGCCCGTCGCCCACCACTCGCCGGTGACCGGCGCCTCTTCCAGGTAACCCAGCAAGGTCGAGCCAGCCACCAGCACCTCACCATCTTCAGCAATGCGCACCTGAACATGGGGCAAGGGCTTACCGACGCTGCCAGGGCGAACGGCCCCCGGTCGGTTCAGCGCTACCACTGAGGCACATTCGGACAAGCCGTAGCCTTCGAACACCGGCAAGCCGACCGCATCGGCCCGAGCCAACAGGTTGGCTGATACCCGGGCGCCGCCCACTGCCACGAAGCGCAGTGGGCCGACGCCCATGAGCCCGCGCTCGATGGCGGTGACCAGCCCCATCAGCAGTTGCGGCACCAGGATTAGGCTCTGTGCACCGCTCAGGGCAATCGCAGCGAGCAAGCGCTTGAAATCCACCTGGCTTGCGCCGCCCATGCCCAACTGCTGCTGCGGGTAGAGCTGGACGCAGGCGCCTGCCATGAGCGCAGCATATACACCGAGGTTCTCCAGCAATACACCCAGAGGCAGTACCGCCAAGTATCGCTGCGGCTCGGTTGGTCGGCTTGCAGCCTCCAGTTCCCGCGCAACCCGCAACATGGCTTCGGCGCCCAGGCATACGCCCTTGGGCCTTCCGGTACTGCCGGAGGTATAGGTGATCTTTGCGGTGCCCGTCGGCATTTCAGGCGCGACAACACCATCACGCGCCAGGATGTCTTCTGCCGGCTGTTGGGTAAACCCTTGCTCAAGGAGTTGGGCGGTCCACTGCGTCTCGCACAGCACGCTCGTGGCACCACTCTGCTGCAGGCAGTGTTGGAGCTGAGCCGCACTGAAGAACGGCGGTACGATCACACAAGCGCGCTCGGCAAAAAGAGCCGCCAGGTCCCAGAAGAGCAATTCAGGTCCGTTATCCAGCACCATGGCCAACGTGCCCGGTGGTTGGCTCAACAAGCGGGCTGCACGGCATTCGACCTCGTCAAGCAATTGCAGGTAGGTGAAACGCTGAACCGGGCCCTGAACAGCTACAGCATCAGGTTTTTGCTGGGCATGCTGGAGCAACAACGCCTGAAAGAGGTGCAGTTCATGCGGCATGGCCGGCCTCCTGGGCCAGATTGGGGAATCCAAGGCGCTGGAACACCCCCGTCCGGGTTAAGGCATCGAATCCATAGCCGATGTTGCCGGCGAACACTTGAGGCCGTTGGTCGTAGTACGTCCCCCACTGATTCGACTGCCCCTGCAAACGCTCAGGATCGGCCGCAGCCAAAACGGTAGGCATCAGTCCCAGCCGTTGAAAGCTGTTGATCAGTGTCGCTGCGCCAGTGAATGCCACCCACTCCAGGCCTCGCAAGGCCAACAACCAGGTCACGGCAATGATCATGATGCGGGCGCTGCCAGCGCTGAGTGAAGCCAAGTTGCCCACTTCGACCATGCATGAACGGTCCAAGGCAACGCCAGCGACCTGCGAAACGGCGGCCTCCAAAGGCGCGTCCAGATACCGCTCGAGAAAAAGAGGACCGGCGCGGGCTGGTCGCATGCCGGCCGCTGCGATCAGCCGTCCGTGGCTGTCATGCAATGCCAGCAGCTCTGGCAGGTAATGCTGCACATCCGCTTGGTGCACGGTAGCAAAGCAGTGGTGGATGAAGTGCTCCAGACCCTCGCGTGTAGAGTCGCCTGCCAGATGAAGCGACAGCCGCGCGTGATGGTCGGCATGGCTGCCTATAGGAAGCGGGAGCAGGTTGCTCCATTGAGATTCGTTCATGGAACTCCCCCGATTGGGCTCGACGGAGAGAATTATCAGGGTCGAATCTGAATGGAATCTGAAGTCAGACAGCACAAAGCGTCTGAGATCATGATAAGTCGCAGGAGATTGAGCACTGGGCCATTGCACCAGCTGGGAACGGCTCACCTCGAAGTGCAGCTATGGGTCGATAGCGGTCATTCACGACCGGTTTTTTTCGACCCATAGCGGTCAGAGAAAGCAGTTTTCCGCAGGCGCGCAGGAGCCGTTACTCCAGAATCGCCACGGCCCGGACAAAACCTGCAGAAGCATGACGGATCTTGTACGGGAAGCAACTGACCAGAAACCCATAGGCCGGTAACTGCTCCAGATTGGCCAGCTTCTCCATCTGTCCGTACCCGATATCGCGCCCGGCCTTGTGTCCCTCCCAGATAAGCGAGGCATCACCGGTTTCATTGAAGCGTTCGCGGGTGTACTTGAACGGGGCGTCCCAGCTCCAGGCATCGGTGCCAACCACCCTCACCCCCCGCTCCAGCAAGTACAGCGTCGCCTCGCGCCCCATGCCCACTCCGGCCTCAAGGTAGCCAGGCTGGCCGAACAGGCTACCCGCCCGGGTATTCACCAGCACGATGTCCAACGGCTGCAATTCGTGACCGATACGTTCAAGCTCGGCCTCGACCTGCGCCGCCGTGACCACGTGACCATCCGGCAAACCCCGAAAGTCCAGCTTCACCCCCGGCTGCAAGCACCACTCCAGCGGCAGTTCATCGATGCCGAAGGCCGGCTTGCCGCCGTCGGTGGTCGATGCGTAGTGCCAGGGCGCATCCATGTGGGTACCGCTGTGGGTAGTGATCTGCAGGCGCTCCGCCGCCCACGACTCATCACCCGGCAGGTCTTCCTTGCGCAGCCCGGGAAACATGGCGGCCATCTCCGGCCAACCCTGCTGGTGGTCCATGTAGTCGATCTTCGGCAGCAGGGGCGGCGGATCTGTGTAGGGGTTGTTATCCAGGGTTACAGACAGGTCCAGCAGGCGACGTGTGTTCAAGGCCATGAGAAGACTCCTTTGCGGCTGGCGGCGCAGCGGTTGCGACGGGATGGCAGGTCAAGGGCATTGCGTAGCAGCCCTGCCACCGAACCGTCATGACAGAAGCCCAGTTCGCGAGCCTGGGGGCTGCGCAATGGTGGATAACGGCCGAACAGGGCTTCGAGCTGCGGGTCCGGGTCGAAGGCGATACGCGCGAGATTGTCCGCGCCAAAACTGTCCGCCAGGCCGGCCAGCACCTGGGCGATGGAAAGGTGTAGCACCGGCAGTTGCCAGATGCGCTGGCTGCCAAGGTCGTCCAGCTCTGCGGCGCGCAGCAGGTTGTCCACGCAGCAGCGCGCAGACATCCACCAGGCACACGCCTCGGGAGAGACCGGACAGGTGTAGGCCTCCCCTGCCGCATAGGCCTGCAGCAGGTCGCTCATGAACGCCGAGCGCAAACCGTTCGGCTCGCGCGGCCGGGCGACGATGCCAGGCAGGCGCAAGGCGCGACTGTCGACTTCGCCACGGCGGGCGAGGTCCTGCACGGCGATTTCCACCATGCGCTTGTGTGCGGCATAAGACAGTTGCGGTGACGCCGGCTGGCCTTCGTCCATGCGAGCCGGCAACTCCCCGCCGTACACCGCGACGCTGCTGGCATACACCAGTACCGGTGGGCGATTGGGGTTGCGCAACTGGTTGAGCAGCTCGAGGCTGGCTTGCAGGTTCACCTGGTAACCCAGCTCGTACTGGGCCTCGGCAGCACCGCCCGGTACGCTGACCAGGTGGAAGACCACATCCACGCCATCGGCCAGCGCCCGGCGCAGCAAAGCCGCGTCGGTGATGCTGCCGTGGTGACGACGCAAGCGTGCATCCTCGGGCAGGCCGTCCAGTGCCTGGTCCAGCACCAGCAACGCTTCGATCCGCCGCCCGCGTACCTCGCCGGTCTCCAGCAAGCGCCGCACCAATAGCCGACCGACGAAGCCATTGGCACCGGTGACCATCACACGCATGGCCAGCCTCCCTGGACCACGCGCTGGTCGATGGCGCCGAACAGCACCTCGCCCCCCGGCCCGCGTGCCTCCATCCGCACCCGGTCGCCAAAGCGCATGAAATCTGTGCGCGGCGCACCGGATGCAAGGGTTTCGATGGCACGGCGCTCGGCGATACACGCCGAGCCCACGCTGCGATCGGCGTTGGAAACGGTACCGGAGCCCACCAGCGTGCCGGCGCTCAAGCGCCGGGTCAGCGCCGCGTGGGCAATCAGCTGATGAAAGCCGAAGTGCATGGCGCCCCCATAGGGATGGCCAAACCACTCGCCATTCCACTGCACCTGCAGCGCAAGGTGCACCCGGCCGTCGCGCCAGGCCTCGCCGAGTTCATCCGGGGTGACCGCCACCGGTGCGAAACTGCTGGCTGGCTTGGCCTGGAGAAAGCCGAAACCGGTCCTCATTTCCCGCGGGGCCAGGGCCCGCAGGCTGACGTCGTTGAGCTGCAGAACCAGGCGCACATGCTGCAACGCCTGCTCCGCCGGGCAGCCCATGGGCACGTCGTCCAACAGCACGGCGAACTCCCCCTCGAAATCGATGCCGTGGGCCTCGCTCGGCAAAGGGATGTCCGCGCACGGCCCGAGGAAGTCGTCGCTGGCGCCCTGGTAGATCAGCGGGATGTGCTCGACGCCTTCGATCGGGTCGAGGTTGAAGGCCTTCTGCATCAGCTCGCCATGGCTGAGGAAGCATGAGCCGTCCAGCCATTGGCTGGCCCGTGGCAAGGGCGCGGCCAGCTGCGCCGGGTCGAGATCAAAAGCGTCTGCGGCCACGTTATCGTTGAGTTGCTGGTACAGCGCCTGCAAGCGGGCTTCGACCTGGGGCCAGTTCTCCAGGGCAACCTTCAGGCTTGCGGCGATGTCGCTGGCGTCGACCGCGCGCTCAAGGTCACGCGCCACCACCAGCAGGCGGCCATCGCGGCTGCCGTCGTTGAGCGATGCGAGCTTCATGGCAGCAGCTCCTTCAGGTCATCGGCATAGCGGCCGTCGAGCAGGATGAAGACCATCCGCGCCATCTGTTCGCTGCGGTTACTCCAGGCGTGGTTGGTACCGCGCTGGACCACGATGTCGCCACGTTTGAGGTGGACTTCGCCATCGTCCAGCACCAGCCAGACCTCGCCCTCGGTGACGATGCCGTAGTCCAGGGTCTGGGTGCGGTGCATCAGCTTGTGCCTGGAGTCCGACTTGCCGGTGCCGGCACTGGCTTCGCCGATTTCGGCGAAGGCTGCCGCCGCTTCTTCGGCACTGACCTGGTTCTGCACGCTGTCCGGTGGAATATCCACCACACGGATCACGCTGCCCAGCGGGCCAGGGCTCAGTTGCAGGGGCTGCGCGGTCGGATCGTCGCCGTTATCCAGCTGCGCCGGGCTGCCGACACTGTTCCAGACTTCGTAGAACAAGGTGCCCGGCACCGCCTTGAGCGGGAAGTTGTTCGGCGTCGGGCCACAACTGGCGACGACCGCCTGCCCCGCGGCATCGTGGCCGGTGACCACACGTTTGAATGCAGGAAGCGATTGCATGGTGTCTCCTTTCAGTTGCCGTCGCCGATGGTCGTGCCACCGTCGACAATAAGATTCTGTCCACTGATGAATGCGCCGCCGGGAGCAGCCAGCAGCAGTGCCAAGGCCGCCACCTCTTCGGGGCGCCCGACCCGGCGCAACGGCGTCAGCGCCAGGCGCCGTTGCAAGACATCCGGGTTATCGGTCAATGGCCGGGCAAACTCGGTCTGGATGACGCCGGGGCTGATGGCATTGACACGAATGTTCGCCGGCCCCCACTCCACCGCCAGGTTGCGCGCCAGTTGTGCCAGACCGGCCTTCGACAACCCATACAGGCCCAGCCCCTTGTTGCCGCGCACACCGGCGATGCTGGCCATCAGCACCACGCTGCCACCACCGCCCTCGGCCATGGCCGGCAGCAATGCAGTGGTCAGCCATACGGCGCTGCGCAGGTTGACGCTGAAGGTCAGCTCCCAATCGGCGTCGCTGGCCGTGGATAACGGCCCAAGGTGCGGCGCGACGCCTGCGTTGCACACCAGCGCGTCGAGCCCTCCGAAGTGCGCCAGGCAGTGATCGGCCAAATCCTGTACCGCTTGGGCTTCGCGCAGGTCAGCCACCAGGGCGATGGCCTCGATGCCCTCTTGCGCCAGCTGTGCCACGGCCTGCGTGCAAGCCTCGGCATATTCGCTGCTGATGGCGAGACGCGCCCCCGCGCGCCCGTACTCGCGGGCAATGGCCAGGCCGATGCCACGGCTGGCGCCAGTGATGAGGGCGGTCTTGCCCGCCAGGGAACACCATTCGCTCATGGTGCACCTATCCCTACCGCCGCACGCTGGCGACGCATCAACGCCAGGCACGCTGGCGCCAGCGCCAGCTGACCGAGGGCAATCACCAGCAGCGCATGCGGCAGCTGGATAGCCATACCGGCCATCAGCGCCAGCACCAGCAAGGGGCTGATGAATTCACCCGCGAAAATTGCCGCGGTGAACCCGCCCGTGGCGCGGCCTCGCTGGTCGAAGCCGACCTGCTGCATCACCCACGTGATCAGGGTCGGCAACAACAGCCCCACACCCAGGCCATTGACCAGCACAGCCAGCACCACCGGCGCATAGCCGCTCGCCAGCGCCAGCAGACCGCCACCAAACCCCGCCGTGGCAAAGCCCAAGGCCAGCAGACGAGCGACCGGCAAGCGCGCCAGCAAGCGGAAGGCCAGGGCACCGGCCAGCACGCCGAGCTGGTTGGCGCCCATGGCCAGGCCGACCTGCCGGGGCGCATCGACCTGCAGCAGTTGCAGCACATAGCCGGCCTGTACCGGGACGATGAACAGGCTGACACCGGCCAGCGCGGTCAGCAGGTACAACGGCGCCAGGGCGGCCCATGGGAAACGCGACTGCGCCGTCGCTTCGGCTGCGCTGTGGCAGGCGCGCGGCTCCCACAGCAGCGCGGCCATCAGCGGCAAACACAGCACGCCCACCGCGTAGAGCGCGAACGGCGTACGCCAGTTGCCCTCACCCAGTGCACCGCCCACGCCCATGAACAACGCTGCCGACAACGAGGTGACCACCATCTGCAAGGCGAACAACCGCGCCCGACGCTGGCCATCGAAGTAATCGCCCATCAGCGTGGTGCAGCAGGTCATGATGCCGGCTTCGGCCAGGCCGATGCCGGCGCGGCTGGCAACGATCAGGCCCAGTGAATCCAGCCACAACGGCAACATGCCGCACAGGCTGTAGAGCAACATGCTCGCCAGCAGCAGCGCCCGCCGTCCCATTCGGTCGGCCAGCACCCCGGCCAGCGGTGCCAGCAAGGCGATCACCAGTGCAGGCAGGGTCAGCGCAACCGGCACCAGCACAGCAACGCCCGGTGTCTGGGCAAAATGCGCATGCATGCGTGGCAGCACCGGTGCGATCAGCACCGCGCCCAGCACGGGCAGGCAACTGCCGAACAGCAACAAGGCGGCCTGGGGGCTTGCGGCGGTACGTTCAGCGGCCATGACTGATCTCCTTGAGCGGGCGCAAGCGGGCACCCTGCTCCACCGTTGCACCCGCGTGCTCGTGCTGCCTCGTCGTATGCTCATACGTCGGCAATGCTGGCTGGCGCTCCTGATCCGCGCGCACCTGACGCTGCGGCAAGAGGAAGTAGGCCAGCGCCGGCAACAGGATCAACGCGCCGACCATGTTCCAGACAAACATGAAGGCCAGCAGCACGCCCATGTCGGCCTGGAACTTGATCGGCGAGAAGATCCAGGTGCCGACGCCGATGGCCAGGGTGATGCCGGTGAGCATCACGACCTTGCCGGTGAACAGCAGCGCACGGTAGTACGCCTGGGACAGGCTCGCGCCCTGGCGCAACTGGGCCAGGACGATGCTCATCACGTACAGCGCGTAGTCCACGCCGATGCCGACGCCCAGGGCGATCACCGGCAAGGTCGCCACCTTCACGCCGATGCCCAGGGCAACCATCAACGCTTCGCAGAGGATCGAGGTCAGCACCAGCGGCAGTACCGCGCACAGCACCGCGCGCCAGGACCGGAAGGTCACCAGGCAGAGCAGGATCACCGCGCCGTAGACCCACCAGAGCATGTCGCGGTTGGCCTGTTTCACCACCTGGTTGGTGGCGGCCTCGATACCAGCGCTACCGGCAGCCAAGAGGAAGCTGGCCTGCTCGCTGTCGTTGGCCTTGGCAAAGCCCTGGACGCTGTCCACTACCCGCGCCAGGGTGTCGGCCTTGTGATCGGTGAGGTAGGCGTAGAGCGTCAGCAGGCTGCAGTCGTCGTTGTACAGCCCGCGAGGGGCGCCCGCGGTGACCATGTTCAGGGTCGCCTGGTTGTTGACCAGGTCGTACCACTTCGGGCTGCCTTCAGAGAGGCCGACCAGCACGCGGCGGTTGAGCTGCGCCAGCGAGTTGGTCGAGTCCACGCCCTGCAGGCCACGCAACTGCCAGTCCAGGTCGTCCACGCGTTTCAAGGTGTCGTAGGCCGAGCAGCCACCAGGGGCGGTGCGTACCATCACTGCGAAGACATCGCTACTGGCGCCGTAGTGCCGGGTGATGAACGCGTTGTCGCGGTTGTAGCGCGAATCGGCGCGCAGCTCGGGGGCGCCGGCATCGAGGTCACCGACTTTCAGGTGCAGGCTCACGGCGTAGCCTCCGGCCGCCATCAGTGCGGCCACGGCGATGCACGCGGCAGCCCAGCGGCGGCGAGTGAACAGGTCGAGGAAGCGCCACAGCGCCTGCTTGCGTGCCCCCCTGGCATCGCCCTCTTCGGCACGCAGGCTGCGCTGCGCCGCACGGCCGCTGACGCCCACGTAGGAGAGCAGCACTGGCAGCAGGATCAGGTTGGTGAAGATCAACACCGCCACGCCCAGGCTGGCGATCACCGCCAGATCCTGGATCACCTGAATCTGGATGATCATCAGCACGGCGAAGCCCACGGCATCGCACAGCAGTGCGGTGAGCCCGGCCAGGAACAGCCGGCGGAAGGTGAAGCGCGCCGCCACCAGGCGATGCATACCGCGGCCGATGTCCTGCATGATGCCATTCATCTTTTGCGCGCCGTGGCTCATGCCAATGGCGAACACCAGGAACGGGACCAGTACCGAGTAGGGGTCGAGCTCGTAGCCGAGCAACGGCAGCAGGCCAAGCTGCCAGATCACCGCCACCAGCGAGCACACCACCACCAGCGCGGTACTGCGCACGCAACGGGTGTACCAGTACAGCACACCGGCGGTGATGGCGATGGCGGCCGCGAAGAACAGCAGGATCTGCTGCAACCCGTCGATCAGGTCGCCGACGACCTTGGCGAAACCACTGATGTGGATCTCCACGCCCTGCGCCTGGAAGCGTTCGCGCAACGTCTCCAGCTCATGGGCGAAGGCCGAATAGTCAAGCGCACGGCCGTCCGGGGTGTTTTCCAGCAGCGGCACGTAGAGGATGCTCGAGCGCTGATCGAAGGCCACCAGCTGGCCAATCTCGTTGGAACGCTCGACGTTGCGCTTGAGCGCCTCCAGGCTAGCGGCAGCGCCATCGTAACCATCAGGAATCACCGGGCCGCCTTCCAGGCCTTCCTCGGTCACCCCGGTCCAGCGCGTGGACGGGGTCCACAACGACTTCATCGCCGCACGGTCGACCCCCGGCAGCAGGTACACCGCGTCGTTGAGCTGCTGCAGACTATGCAGGTAGTCCTTGTCGTAGATGCTGCCACGCGGGTTGGCTACCGCGATACGCACGGCGTTGCCCAGGCCGGCCAGTTCCTGGCGGTGTTCCAGGTAGTTGTGGATGAACGGGTGATCGCGCGGGATCATCTTCTCGAAACTGGCGTTGAGGGTCAGGCGCGAAGCCTGCCAACCGAGCAGCAGGGTCGTTGCCAGGCACAGCAACAACACCAGCGCACGGTGGTTGAACAAGGCACGTTCCAGCAGCGAACCGGACGTGCTGTCGAAGTCGTCGAGACGGCCGCTGGACGGCGCTGGTGAATTCATGGCGTGCATGGCTCAGTCCGTCGTGGTGGGAAGGGAGGAAGATTCCAGGCGGCGCGCGCCGGCCATGCCGACGGCAACGATGGCACCGTCGGCGGCGGCGGTGGCGGCAGTCAGTGGCAGGCCATCGGAGACCGCCACAGGCTGCGCGGCAAATCGCTCCAGGCCACTGCGAAGCAGCATCCCCGCCTGGTTGGCGAGCAACAACTGGCCACCCGCGACGCGCATGGCATTGAGCGATGCCGGAACCGGGTTGGCCAGCGCCTGAAGGCTGTCGCCACCGTCATCGGACGCGAACAGCGAACCGCGCAGGCCGCCGACCAGCAGGCGGCCGTCCGGCAACACGGCGGCAGCGAAGTAGCTACCGTCGTACGGGCTTCGCAGCGCGTCGAAATGCTCACCGCCATCGCGCGAGCGCAATAGCAGGCCCTGCTCGCCGGCGACGTACAGGTTGGCGCCCTGGCGGGCCAGTGCGTAGAGGTGCAGCCCGCGCCGATTCGGCAACAGGCCCATCGCCGACTGCCAGCTGCGCCCACCGTCGGCCGTGCTCATGGCCAGGCCATAGGCGCCCACGACCAGGCCGTGGCGTGCATCGGCGAAGCTCAGCGCGAGCAGCGGCTTGTCCGCGCCATCGGCCTGCAGCCGTTGCGCCGCCGCGAGGCGGCCTTCGTCAGCGGACGCTTCGGCTGCCTGCACCTCCAGGGCGGCAGCGCGCTCGCCGTCGAGTTGCAAGCCCCAGTGCTCGCCGCCATCTTCGCTGTGCAACACCACGCCAGCGTGGCCGACCGCCCAACCGTTGCGCTCGTCGACGAACTGCACGGCGGTCAGGCTGACGCTCACCGGCACCGCCTTGGCCTGGCGCCAGGTCGCGCCGTTGTCGTCGGAAAGCAGCACCACGCCACGCTCGCCCACCGACACCAGGCGCGCGCCGGCGCGGGCCACGTCCTGCAGCACCGCATGCAGGGCCTGGGGCCCTTGCACCGCGGGCTGCGCGAGTACATCCACACTACCGCCGGCGAAGGCCGACGGCAGCCCGCAACAGGCTGCCAGCAGCCAGCCGTAGAGCATCTTGTTCATCGCACGCAACCTTTTGTTCTTGTAGTGGGTACCGCGGGCGCAGTGCGCCCGCTCAGCGCACGCCCTCGCCCGCCATGGCGTCGGCGGTGAATACCGAGTCCTTATAGGGAGGCACGATGCGGTACTGCTCGTTCTTGCCGGCGAACAGGTCCCCGGCGAACCAGGCACCGGAGAGCAGGTCGTAGAAGCCGTTGGTCAGGGTCACCACGCCTGGCAGGTCGGGCAGCACCACCGGCGAGGTCCAGACCACCTTGGCCAACTGGTCGCGCGCGTCGTAGCGCTCACCCAGCACAGCCGCCCAGGTGTCCTCGTCGAGGTAATAGGTGCTGCGTGGCATCACGTGGCGCTGGCCCTTCTTCAGGGTCGCCTCGACCACCCATACACGGTGCAGCTCCCAGCGGATGGATTCGGGGTTCAGGTGATGCGGAGCGAGCAGCGCCTCGGCGTTACTGGCAGTGAACACCTTGTTGGCGTTGTAGGGGATGTACATCTCCTTCTTGCCCACCAGCTTCCAGTCGAAGCGGTCAAGGCGACCGTTGAACACGTACAGTTCATCGAAACTCATGACGCCTGCGGTGGCCGGGGTCGGCGTGTCGCAGCAAGCATTGGGCAGACGGCGCACACGGCGCTGGCCCGGCAGGTAGGTCCAGACCGCAGCGTTGTCGGCGTTGAGGTTTTCCAGGCCGGTGATGGCTTCGCCGGCGCGCAGTGGCGGGCCGTCGTTGGTCATGCGGATTGACCAGAACACCCCCTTGTCGCCACTGCCGCCAGGCAGGTACCAAGGCATCTGCAGGTCGGCGCGCGAGTCGTTGGTGAGCACGTGCTTGCCGTCGGCGGTGGTCAGGTACTGGTTGAAGCTGGCGTGCCAGGACGCACCGCGCCAACGCAGCAGGTGGTTCCACATGGCTTCCACGCCGTTGGCCGGGATCGGGAACGGAATGCCGCCGGATGCGCCTTCAGGCATGGGGCCTGCGGGTCCGTCCACCAGTTTGCCGCTGGTGGCGTTGGCAAAGGTGGCGTCGTACACCGACTGTGGCGCGGCAGCGCTGCGGTGGGTCGGGTAGATATCGAGGCGGTAGCTGTCTGGGTATTTCTTGAGCATCGCCTGGATGCCCGGCGCCAGCTTGTCGGCATACTGCGCCATGTTCTGCGCAGTGATGGTCAGCAGCGGCTTGTCGCCGGCGAACGGGTCACCACGCTTGCCGCCTTCCTTGTAGGCAGGGTCGGCCTTGGTGTAGCCACCGGTCCAGGCCGGAATGCTGCCCTCGGCATTGCCGGCGCGCTCGCCACCTAGCGGGGTGAGGCTGGTCTTGAGCGTGGCTGCCTGTTCGGCGGACACTGCGGCAACGGCGCCGTGGGCGAACAGGAGTGAGGCGCTCAGGGCAGTGAACAGGGAAACGACTTTCTTGTTGTGTTTCATCGGGTAGTCCTCGGTCAGAAGGTGCGGCTGACGGTGAAGGCGATGAAGTCGCGGTCTTTGAGCGACTGTTCGAAGGTGTAGTGGCTGTCGGCGTCGAGGAAGGTGTTCTCCGGGCCGTAGAAGTGCGTGTAGGTCAGGCCCAGGCTCCAGGTGTTGAGGTAGTTGCCCTTCAGACCGATGTTCAGGTCGCCGCCATGGTCGGTGCCAAAGCCGGTGCCCAGCGCCATCGAGGCGCCGTTGGTGTAGCTCGCACCGATCGGCACCGACAGGTCGAGACCGGGCAGGATCTGCCGGTACATCGGCTCGAACACCAGGCGCAGGCTGGTGGCGTCGCGGTCGGCGTTAGGGTCGATGGCATCAGCGTTCTTGCTCACGCTCATCACCCGGTTCCAGGCGATTTCGCCAAGGAAGCTCGACTCGGCAGCGACGAAGTTCGGCTCCAGGCTGGCAAGCCAGGAAAAGTTGGCGTGCAACGTGCGGCCGGTGGCGTACAGCGGGTTGTCGTCGTTGTCGATTGCCTCGCCCACGGCCAGCGCATGCTGGCTGGTAGAGGCCAGCGGCTGGTTCCAGCGCGTGGACAATTCGCCGGCCAGGTTGAAGTTGCCCAGGGTGGTGGAGAAGCTGGCACCAAAAGCCTCGATGCCTTCGGGGTACACCCAGTAGAACTCGCCGGCCTTGCCGCTGACCGGGTCGAGGCTGGCGAAATCCGGGCGCACGTTGAGCTGCGGCGACTTGTCGTGGAAGCGGATGGCATACAGGCCCCAGTCGACCGTCTCGGTACGCCAGCGCAACTGCACACCGCCCTGCCCCGAGTCCTTGGCTTGCTTGTCGTGGCCGTGGAAGAACGCCAGGGGCTGGCCACCCGGGAACACCGGCGCCCCGACGAACATGCGCTCGGCACCATCGCCGAAAAAGTCGTCCGTGGAAAAATAGCTACCCGCCGCCGGCAGGCGGTTGGCCTCCCACTCGAACTGGTAATAGGCCCCCACCGACACCTCCGGCGTCAGTTGAAGTTGCCCGGAAATCTGCTGTACCGGGCGAATCAGCTCCTTGAACTGGGTGTTGGGTACCGACAGGCCCTTGACCACGTCCACCGGCGCCATGCCGCCGGCGATGCCGTTCATGCCGTAGAACAGGCTTTCGCCCCACTGCATGGCGTACTGGCCAAGACGGCCGGACAGCGGCATGTCGCCGATCTCGGTCTTGCCGAAGATGAAGGCGTCGAGCAACTCGCCCTTACGCCCGTGCAGGGTGCGGGTGTCGTCGGTAAATTCGTCATAGCCGACTGAATAGCTGTTGGCGCGGCTGGGGTCGTTATTGTCGGTGCCCCGGTTGTAGACATCGTCGTACCAGGCCGCACCACTGACCCGCGCGCCGACGTTGTGATAAGTGATGTCCAGCTCGGACAGCAGATCGAGGCGATTGGAGATCAGTCCCTTGTCGAAGTTGCGGTCACCATCGTCCAGGTTCAGCGCGGTCTGCCCTTCGGTGAGCTTGCTGCTGGCGTCCTGGGTGCGCCAGGCGGCGCTGTATTTCAGCGTATTGTCCCAGCGCACCCGCAGGTCGGGGTTGCCGGTGTCGAATTCGAAGGCCTGCGCCTGGCTTGCAGCCAGCGCGACAAGCGCCAGGCTGAGGGGCTTGAGTGCCGGCACTGGCCGTGCGAATGCACCTTTGCGAGTCAACATCGTGGTTTCCTCTTTCTTGTTCTTGTGCGTCGGTGTTGGCGTAGGGGCCGGTGCGCCAGGCAGGCAGGGCGCGCCGGTCAGGGAATCAGATCGGTTGCGCGGTAACCTCCAGCATCTGCTTGACCAAGCCGATGCGGTCGAAGGACGGGTCACGCTGGACCTCCTTCTCGCCGGCCAGCAGGGACATCTCGCTGATGAATTTGCAGCGTTCGAAGCGCCGGCCCATGAAGCGCTGCAGCTGTACGTCGAGGCTGCCGTCGGTGGTGAGTTCCTCGGCCAGGACCACGGCATCCTCGATGGCCATGCCGGCGCCCTGCCCCAGGTGCGGCGTGGTGGCATGGGCGGCATCACCGATCAGCAGCACGCGGCCGCGGTACCAGGGTTCGTCAACGAACACCGCCTCCAACGGCTTGTAGACGACCTCGGCGCTGTCATCGATGAGCTCGCGCAACTCGCCGATCAGCCCACCAAAACCGGCCAGGCGCTGGCGCAAGTCCTGCGCCAAGGTGGCGGGCTCCATCCAGGGGTTGCCGGGCTCATGCGAGGTGGTGAACAGGTACATCAGGTCATCGGCCAGCGGCACCAGGCCAGCGTTGCCCGATGGCCCCTGGTAGTTGGCCAGATGGTCGATGCCGGCGGCCCGCGGGAAGTTGTAGCGCCACACCGACTGGCCGGTGAAGCGCGGCTGGTACTGGTCGCCGAACAGCAGGCCGCGCACCTTCGAGAACAAGCCATCGGCGCCGACCACCAGCCCGTAGCGGCCTTGGCTGCTGTCGCTGAACAGGACATCCACGCCGCTTGCATCCTGCTCGAAGCTTTCCACCGAGGTGCCCAGGCGTACCCGCGTGCCGAGTTCGATGGCGGTTTCGCTCAGCACCTTGTGCAGGGCGCGGCGCGAGATACCGACGTTGGCCGGGTACTGCGGGCCGGCCAGGCGCTGGCCGGGGATGCGCGCCAGCTGTTGCCCTTCGGTGGTGTAGATGGCCACGTCTTCGAAAGCGTAGGCCGCATCAAGGTAGGCTTCGAGCAGGCCCAGGCGGTGCATCTCGCGCACCACGTTGCTCTGCTGGATGATGCCGACCCCGTAGACGGTCCACTCAGTCTTCAACTCGACCAAATCGACGGCAATGCCCTTGCGGCGCAGTGCGATGGCAGCGCACAGCCCGCCAATCCCGCCACCCACGATCAGCACGTTGTTCACAGTATTCATGGCATGTCTCACGTCTTGTTCTTGTTGTCCGCCCCGTCATGCGAGGCGACCGTTTCCTGTGCCTGGGCACAGCTTCCCGGCTGTGCCGGGCGTTGACCAATCGCGTCGCGGGATGCGACCTATCGCGCGGCGCGATAGGTCAGCGTTCGAGCTGCACCAGCGGCAATAGCAACCAACCGTCCACTTCCTGGTGCACCAGCACCTGCAAGGCCTCGCCACGGCAGGGGCCGTGGACGCAGGCGCCGTCCTCGGGCCGGAAGCGCGCGCCGTGGGCATAGCACACGACCCACTGGCCATCGGCACTCAGAAAGCGATCTTTGCGGTACTCCAACGGCACCAGCAGGTGCGGGCAAAGGTTGCGGTAGACCCTGACCTGGCCCCGGTGGAGCAGGGCGAACACGCTGTCCGCGCCTTGGCCCTGCGGGTCGAAGCCGCGCGCCTGGCCTTCGCCCAGCGCATCGAGCCGGCACAGCGCCACGCAACCCATGCTTCAACCCTGCTTCGGCGGTGGGCCGCTCGGTGCCCATTTCTCCCGCGAGGTGAACAGGAACAGCTGCGAGTTGTCGGCCGACATCGGCGCCTGGCGCGCCGCCCACGCGTCATCGTGCTTGTCCATGTCGGCGTCGTACTCGATGTGGCAACCGAGCGGGCTGTTGAAGTACCAGAACCAGTTGGAGCCCAGCAGATGCCGGCCTGGCCCCCAGAAGCTGGTCCAGCCGTTCTGCTGGAAGCGCGTGCCGGCCAGAAGCACCTCGGTGCCGCTGCCCATGTGGAAGGTGAAGTGCTCGCAGCCCTGCATGTGCGGCGGCGTCTGGATCATGAACAGGCAGTGGTGGTCGTCCATGCCGGCTGTGCGCATGAACGGGCCGACGCCGATGAAGCTGTCGGTGGTGACGAAGCCCAGGCGGTCGCGGTAGAACGCTTCGCCCTTGGCCGCGTCGGGCACGAAGTACACCACGTGGGACAAGGTGCGTGGCAGGGCCGGCATGTCTGGAGCGATGCCCAGCTGGTTGAGCGGGCGCTGCGGCGCGCTGCCAGGGGCATTGGTGAGGTCAGCCGGCGCTTCGAAGGCGCGGCGGCAGGTCACCTGGAAGGCGATGGCGAAACCCAGGTCATCGACGGTATGCAGTGCGCCGCCGGCGTCGCGGTGCACCGCGCGGTCACGGCCCAGTTCGTCGGCGATCGCCTCCAGGTCCGTCGCGGCGGCCACGCCGTAGATAGTTTCACGCAGCGACGGCGTAGGGCCCAGCGCTGGCGGCAGGCGGCTGTCGTCGCCGCGGCGGATGATGATCGCGGTGCCATCCAGCGCTTCGAAACGGCCGCCGTCGGCGTCCAGTTGCACGGCCGTGAGGCCGTAGTCTTGCAAGCATTCGGCACAGGCCTGGATATCGTCGACGCCGAATACCAGCGCGTCGAGACCAAGAATGTTCATGGCTACCACTCCATTGAAATTGTTATTCGGCGAGGCAGGGTCACCGGTAGTGGGTCGCGGCGGCATGGCGGCCGTTCGACTGGAGCGCAGGTTGCTCGGTGGTGGGCCGGAGTGACCAATCGCGTGTCGGGATGCGAGGCATCGGCAATCGCGATACCTGCGCGCCAGCCCATGGCGCCTGGCGTTGGCTGGCTGCAGAAGGGGAAGGTATTGACGTATCGGTAATCCAGCGGGAAGGTATCGCGAAAATAACTACAAGAACCGAGAGCTATCACATGCGCTTTCACCACCTTGATCTGAACCTGCTGGTTGCCCTGGACATCCTGCTCGATGAGCAGAACATCACCCGTGCTGCCGAGCGCCTGCACATGACCCAGTCGGCCACCAGTGGCGTGCTCGGCCGCTTGCGGACTTTCTTCGAGGACGAACTGCTGGTGCAGGTCGGCCGCAAGATGCAGCCCACGCCCTACGCCCTGGAGCTTGCCAAGCCGGTGCGCGAGGTGCTGCTGACCATTCGTTCGTCAATCACTGCCAAGCCGGTGTTCGAACCGGCCAGCAGCAAGCGGCACTTCCGCCTGGTGGCCTCGGATTACCTGATCAGCGTGCTGTTCGCCCAGGTTCTCCAGAAAATCCACCAGCAGGCGCCGCACATTACCTTCGAAATGATCAGCCCCGGCGACGGCAGCGCTGAGCTGCTGATGCGCGGCGAGGTCGACATGATGATCGTGCCCGAGCGCTACCTGATCGACGGCCATCCGGCACAGCTGCTGTTCGAGGAAGACCATGTCTGCATGGTCTGGCGCGACAACCCCGAGGTCGGCGAGCAGTTGAGCCTGGAGCAGTACATGCAGATGGGGCACATCTCGGTGGGCTTTGGCCGCAACCGCCACCTGAGTATCGAAGACTGGTTCATGAACCAGTACGGCTTCAACCGCCGCCTGGAAGTGATCACCAACGACTTCAACACCTTGCCCCAGTTATTGGTGGGCACCCCGCGGATCGCCACCATGCACCGTCGCCTGGCCGAGCTGTACGCTGGCTACCTGCCCCTGCGCATCCTGCCGCCACCGGTGAAGATCCCAGTAATGCGCGAGTTCATGCTCTGGCACCGCAGCATGGAGGGTGACCCCATGCACCGCTGGCTGCGCGAGCGCATCAGCGAGTTCATCCAGCGCGCCGAGACGCAGCCAGGTGCCCTGCGCGCCACCGCCTGAACCGCCACCATCGCCCCGGCCACCGCAACGGTGCCGGGGCATCGCGTTTCACGATACCTCGCATCCCTTATCACGATTGGCCCCGCCCTGCCCTGCCTGCGTACCTTGCTTGCGAACCGCGCCCTGCGTGCCTGCCGCAGTTGTGGGCGCCGTACCCAACGACCGCAGAAGGACAACAACAAATGTTCCGTTACTTTCCCACCAACTACGTCTGGAACCTCTCGGTGGACCTGGCCATCGAGATGGGCGCCCGCATGGGCGAAATCGAAGAAATGTGCGCACCACTGCTGGAAGCCGCCAAGCAGCCAGACGCTGCCGGTACCCAGGCCTTCAGGGAAACCTGGTCGAACATGGCCGACAAACTCTGCGCCTTGGCCGAGGAAGACGAAGCGGCTGGGCGACGCCTCTCCGCCGGTGAGAAATACAACCGCGCCGCCACCTACTACCTCACCTGCGAACGCCTGCAGGCCCATGGCGCGCCGGGTCGCGCAGGCCTGTACCAGCGCTTCCTGGACACCTTCGCGCGGGGTATCGACCTGTCCGCAGAAAACTGCGAGCGGGTGGAAATCCCTTATGAGGGCAAGCACCTCTCGGGCTTGCTGGTGCGCGCCGAGGGCGTCAGCGGCCCAGCGCCTCTGCTGGTGCAGGTCAACGGCCTGGATTCGACCAAGGAGATGAAGTACCGCGTCGGCCTGCCCGCCTGGCTGGCCAAGCGCGGCGTGTCGTCGCTGATCATCGACCAGCCCGGCACTGGCGAGGCGTTACGCCTGCACGGCCTGACCGCACGCTTCGACAGCGAGCACTGGGCCAGCCGCGTGGTGGACTGGCTGGAAACCCGCACCGACGTCGACCCTGGGCGCATCGGCCTGGAAGGTGTGTCCCTGGGCGGCTATTACTGCCCGCGCGCGGTGGCGTTCGAGCCGCGTTTCGCCTGCGGTGTGGTGTGGGGCGCCAACCACGACTGGCGCGATGTGCAAAAGCGCCGCCTGGAGAAGGAAGGCAATTTCCCGGTGCCACACTACTGGGCACACGTGTGCTGGGTCTGGGGGGCGAAGGACATGGACGACTTCATGCGTATCGCTGAAAGTGTGCACCTGGACGGCGTGCTGGAGCGCATTCGCGTGCCGTTCCTGGTCACCCACGGCGAGAAAGACTCGCAGATCCCGCTCAAGTGGGCGCATCGCACCTATGAGCAACTGCTTAACAGCCCAAAACGTGAGCTGAAGATCTTCACCGACCGCGAAGGCGGCGTGCAGCACTCCAGCTTCGACAACAGCATCAACGCCGGCCACTACATCGCCGACTGGGTCGCCGAGACCCTCGGTGGCCATACCGCCTGACCTCCCGCGCCAGCAGGTACCCGGCCAGCCTCATCAAGGGCTGACCGGGTACCTGCTAGCGGGTCACCGAGTCATCAGGCCGGTGCCCGCGTGCCGTGGAACGCTGCAATCCGCCACCCCTCCTCGCGTTTCACCCACAGCTGCGTGGCGAAGCCTTCGGCGCGCACCGGCTCGCCGCCGCCACGCTTTTGCAGCAGGTTGCACTGCGCCCCGCTCATCAGCGCCAGGCCATCGGCAAACACCCTCACCGTCAACTCGCCACGCTCTACCGCCAGGTAACGCACAGCGTCACGGGCATAGTCCAGGTATTGCGCCTTGTCGTGCACCAGCCCGGTGGTGTGCACGTACAGCAGGTCATCGTCGAACAGCGTCTGAAGCCGGACATGGTCTTCCTGTAGCAGGGCCCGCTGGCGTTCGGCCTCCAGGCCCAGCAACAGATCGTGAATAGCCTTCATGGAATTGTCCTCGGTGATTGATTGGCGAACGCATCCTCGCGCCACCCCCGCCCCGAGGAAAAATCGCCAATCGCCATGCCAGGCATCGCCACTGCCGATACTCGCTGAGTCCGCCCGACTTCTCCCGTGCAGCCCAGAAAGGACAAGGGCTTGGCCAGGTATCGACGGCATCGATGGCGGGCCATCGACAGCATCTGTTGGTGCGTGGCAGCGCTCACGGCCTAGCCTGCCGGCAAACAACAAGACGAGGAGAATTCGTCCATGAGCGCCCTTCATCTGCACTGTTCCACCTTGTTCGATGGCACGGGCCTGCAGGCCCGCCCGTTGCACACGCTGATCATCGAAGGCGGCGTGATCCGCCATGTCGGGCCGACCGCAGAGGCGCCGCGCCCCCGGCCTGGTGACCGTGAAGCCCAGGTGCCCTTCGTCATGCCTGGGCTTGTGGATGTGCACACCCACCTGGCGTTCGGCAATGCCCAGAGCGAAGAGGACATCGACATCTGGACCAGCGACGAATTTCGCGCCTTGCGCGGCCTGTTCTTTGCCCAGCATGTATTGGCCGCAGGCGTGACCTCGATGGTCTGCCCCGGCGACAGCGGCCAACTCAGCATCGCCGTGCGCAACACGGTCAATGCCGGCCTGTTCGAGGGGCCGCGCATCGCCGCCAGCAGCCGCGTGATCACCAACCGGCAGAGCCTGAACGACTGGTTCCCCAGCCGTGTCGGCGCGCCGGAATACTTCACCGCCGCGCTGGTCACCAGCCGTACCGAAGCCATCGCGCAAATCCGCAAGCAGGCCAAGGATGGCGTGGACCTGATCAAGATCGCCATGGACGGCACCCACCGTCGCCCCAACGGTGAAATCATCGCCGCCTTCACCGCCGACGAAACCCGTGAAATGGTCGATGAGGCCCATCGCCTCGGCTGCCGCGTCGCCACCCACGCCTATGGCCGCGAGGCGGTCATGTATGCCGCCAAGGCCGGCGTAGACCTGGTGTTCCACGCCTTCTACATGGACGATGCCTGCATCGAGGCGCTGCTTGAGGCAGGCAGCGTGCTGGCCCCGATCATGACCTTCCCACAGAACACCGTGGACTTCTGCCAGCCCCACGACCCCGCCATCAGCACCGGCTACGCCGGTTACTGCGCACGCACGCTGGAGGTGGGCACACCGGTACTCAAGCGCGCCAAGGCTGCCGGCGTGCCCTTTGCCTGCGGCAGCGACAGCGGCTTTGCCATCACCCCCTATGGAGAATGGCATGCCCGCGAACTCGAATTGCTGGTACGACGCCTGGGCTTCACCCCGGCCGAGGCGCTGTACGCCGCCACCAACGTCGGCGCACGGCTGATGCCCAAGGGCGAGACCCTCGGCACGCTCGAGCCGGGCAAGCAGGCCGACCTGCTGGTGCTGGACGGCTCGCCCCTGGACGACATCCGCATCCTCCAGGACCGCAGTCGCCTGCTGGCCGTGTACAAGGCCGGCGAGCCGGTGCGCCTGCAACGCACGGGCTACAACCCCAAACAGGTGTCGGACTTCAACTCGCTGAAATGGACCGACCTCTACACCCGCGACCGCGTAGCCGAACTCGGCAAATGGAGCCTGTGACCATGCCTACCCTGGACTTCGAACTGGCTGCGCAACTGGCCGCCACCACCCTGCGCCACGCCCGCACCCTGGGCATGCGCCCATTGGCAGCCGCCGTGCTCGACAGCGCAGGGCATCCACTGGCGGTGCTGCGCGACGAGCAGGCCAGCTTCCTGCGCCCGCAGATCGCTACCGGCAAGGCCCGTGGTTGCCTGGGCATGGGCTTGGGTGGCCGCGAACTGGCTCGCCGTGCCCAAGCGATGCCGGCATTCTTCGCGGCCATCAACAGCCTAACCGACGGCGAGGTGATTCCCATGCCCGGGGGCATCCTGCTATGTGATACCGAGGGCTGCGTGCTGGGTGCGATCGGCGTCAGTGGCGACACCTCGGACAACGACGAGCGCTGCGCCCTGCTGGCCATCGAAAGCCACGGGCTGGTCGCAGATACCGGCGACCATCAGCCTTGATCCAGCGCCTCGGCCTGCTCCGTCAGCACCTGGCGAAGCCAGGCCAGGGCCGGGTCAGAGGCTTGCTGCGGCTGCCACTGCAGGACTTGCGAGGCCACCGGAAAGACAATGGGCGACGCCAGCACCCGCAGGGGGTAGCGTCGCGCCAGCGCCTCGGCCTGGCGGCGGAACAGCGTGGCGATACGCGGCGTGCCGACGACGAATTCGGCCATCAGGGCAAAGCTCTGCACTGCCACTTCGAGTCGCCGTTCGATACCCATCTCGCGCAGGTGCTGGGTGTCCAGCGAAAGGTTCTGGCCATGGCTGAATTCACGCACCACGTGCCCGGCCGCACAGTAATCGGCCAGGCTCAGGTCCTGTCGGTAGCCGGGGGTGTCTGCGCAGACGATGCAACACAGCTCATCCTGGAGCAGCGAGGCGTGAGGGTAGCGCGGGTTGATGCGCGGCTGCGGCACGATCACCAGGTCGCTGCGGCGATAGTCCAGCGCCTCGGCCACCACATCGCCGTCACGCGGCAGCGGCAGGTCACGCACCACCAGCGAAACACCGGGCGCAACCCGCGCCAGGGTACGACTGACCGCCGGAACCAGGGTGGCCGCCACATAGTCCGAGGCCACCAGGATGAAGCGCCGGTCACAGCGGGCGGGGTCAAATGCCGCCGACATCTCCACCACTTCGCCCGTCAGGCTCAGCACTTCGCGCACCTTAGGTGCCAGTTGGCGCGCCAGGGCACTCGGTTCCAGGCCTCGCCCTACCGGCAGCAAAAGCGGGTCCTGAAAGTGCTCGCGTAACCGGCCCAGCGCAGCGCTGGTCGCAGACTGGCCAAGGTTGAGACGCTGCGCAGCCCGGCTGACGCTGCACTCTTCGAGCAGCACATCCAGGGCGACCAGCAGGTTGAGGTCCAGACGTCGATAGCGCATGAACAGGCTTATACGCGAATGCGCCTGAGCAAGAATGCGTATTTCGTGCTGGCAGGTATCGCCTGGCGCGATACTTGATCGATTCCACAACAAAGACGATACGGCATGGCTACAGGCCGCATACTAAAAGGGTCGCCGTTTCAGTTTTGGAACCGATTTTCGGCCCATCCCCCCGCCAACGCACCCTCCCCGGCGTTCTGCCAATCGCTTTCCATTCCCGAAACTTGGCTCACAGATGACTCGCCCTCGCCTGCCTTCGAATGCCATGGATATACAGTTTTTCAGGGTGCTTGGCGGTGTTAGGGGGGTACGGGGAGCAACATCCCGCTGCTTGGGAGCTATCGCCAATGGCCGCTATCGACCCTAAGCGGCCGGTCGACACCAGCGGCTATCTGTCATAACTTGACCATCTCCTACGTGAGCAATCGGTCCATGCCATCAATAGCTTTTCCAACTGAGTCTGAAATTCGTCTTGCGGCTCAGCGCGCCTTACTGGGTGAAATTCCCCCACGCCTGAGATCCGTATCGTTTGATATTGCTGACAATGGAAGACTGAGCGCGCGCTTTGAATTCGACGGTGATCCGACGGATGAGGAGATGGAATGTGCCAACGTCGTTATGACAAATATTCTCGCCATGCTCGGCCCGACGATTTTCTACACGCAAGACTTAGTGTCCAATCTTTTTCCTCGCCACCGAGATTTCCTGCCTATTTCTGTCTATGCGCGGAATGAAGACGCTTGGAATAGCTGGACCGCAAGCTATGGCAACGAATAGTCCAACGACCGCGTTGGGTCGAAAGCTGCTGGCCGTGGATGGTTGCTGACGACCCGAAGCGGACCGTCGCTACGCCTTGTCTGTTGGCTTGGCGCTATCCACGCTTAGATAACGATGTGCTCGGGGTAAATTTGCACGCTTTCGAATTGCTCTGAATTATCGTGCAGACGTAGTCTGAACTCTTCACGAAGGCAGATCTCCAACACTCTCTCATCAATCACTCTGTAGCTGGTCACGGAGACGTTCAGGAGCCTTTGGAAATTGCTGCTCGTCCAATTGGCGTCTTCATCCCAAGTTGCAATTAGCTCGTCGCCATGAAATACCTCTATCGGGCTCTGGACAGCGATGCAGCTGCCTGAGCCAAATAGAAACTGAACGTCGTATCGTCCCAGGCAAATCTGCCGTATTTCCTCTCCTAGGATACCTTCGATCTTCAGATCCTTGGCAAAGCCGTACATCTCATCACCTCCTGTGTGCTTCCCCGAGCCGATGAGTTCGGACTGGATCGCAAGCATAGCTACATTGAGGTGTGAACGGCAGCTTCGGGTCGAAAGCAGACAGTCACGACTGACCGCTATCGACCCATAGCGGCCATTCGACACCGGCAGTCATTGGCTGATTGGCCGCAAGGTTTCCCGGCAGGCCTATGAAGGCCTGGAAGCAACTGGCAAATGGCCTTGCCGGGAGGTTATGGCGTAGAGGCATGCAGATGTTCAGCTAAGGGGGTAATCAGACCGTTGGCAATGGCACTGGCTTCAAGCTTCGCATGCTCTGCGTTCAGAAAGACATAAGCGGCTTGAAGCTTGGCGATCTTCGCTTGAATTTCGACCATCTTGCTGGCAACTAAAGCTGCGCCTTGCGCGCAATCGATCTTATTGCCTCGCTTGGCTGCAAGAATTTCTCCAATCTCAGCGAGGGAAAAACCGCCACTCTGGGCGCTCTGAATAAAGGCCAGGTCAACAACCGTCTGATCGCTATAACTGCGGTAGTTGTTGGCTTGTCGTTGTGCCACGATAAGCCCGAGCTGTTCGTAATAGCGCAATGTATGCCGACCGACGCCACTGCGGCGCTCTAATTCTCCAACGTTCACACTAAAAACTCCTTGACTGTAGAGCGTGCTCTACACCTTAGCCTGCGCCCATTATCCAAACAAGGGATCAGGCATGAGCGTGGAATGCTTCGTCACAGGCGGCAGTGGATTTGTGGGGCAACATTTACTGGCCCGTCTTACTGCTGCAGGGTACAAGACCTGGGTGCTTATGCGCACCCCTGGCAACATTGAGCGTCTTAGAAAACAGGTAAGTCAACTGGGCGGTAATCCTGCCTATGTCCATGCCGTTGAGGGCGATATCAGCATAGACGGGCTTGGGCTCAGCGAAGCGGACAAGCAGTGCGTGTCTTCGACCTCTGTGATCTTCCACCTCGCGGCGGAGTTTTCCTGGGGGCTGACAATGGAGCGCGCCCAATCAGTCAATGTGCTTGGGGCGCTGAGGGTCGCCAAGCTTGCGGCGAGCCAGAGCATCCGATTGCTGATGGTGGGCGGCTTTATGCTGAAAAACCTTAACCACCTTGCCAGTATCGGTGTTGATATAGAGTGCCCTGAAAACACAAGTTGGCACAAAGTCTACGGACGTGTAGGTGGTTACGAAGGAAGCAAGATCGAGTCACATTTTGCAGTCATCCGTTATATGCAGGATGCGGGCGCGGACTACACGATCGTTCATCCTGCTACGGTGTGTGGCCACAGCGAGAGTGGGCACATACTGGAGGGACAACCTCTGGTCGCACTCATTCGAAATCTGGCACAAGGTCGGTTCAAAGCGGTCCCCGGTTCCCCCAAGCACTGGTTGCCATTAGTCAGCGTTGACTACCTGGTGGCGATGATGACCTATGTGGCGTTCGATCCCTCGATGGCCAACCGGCAGGCGCTGGCGCTCTATGAATACACATTGAGCCTGCAGGGGATGCTTGAGCAGATCGCAAAAACGCTGGAGGTCAAGGCGCCCCGCCGGCATGTACCGATAAGGTTGCTCAGGTGGCTTTTGACGATTCCCGGGCTGGCAGCACGATTTGCGATCAGCGACGAGTCATTGCACTTCATCCATACGCAGCGCTTCGACATGAGTGATAGCGAGCAATTGGAACGCAAGTATCAGTTAACTCATCCCGATATGGCGCGCACGTTGGAGAAGACGGTGCGCTACGTCAAGGATCAGTTTCTCCACTAAGGCAGGCCGGCCGTAATGGCTCAAGAAATACGTAAGACAGCGAGCTCGCGTTCGAAGCGCGTGGCCCTATGTCAGCAAGACCTCTCCGTACTCTAAAGACCCGTGACAAGGAATGTACTAATGCAATCCTATTTTGGCAAAGGCGTCCTCTTTGCACTCTGCGCCGCGGCCCTGAATGCGACAATCGGCGTACTTAGCAAGATGTTGATGAACAGTGGATTCAACTCCAGCAGCATCGCCTTAATTAAGACAGTTTTCGGCTGCCTGCTACTGTCAGTCCTGCTCCTGTTTTCCAAGCGACCCGCGACCACTGCCAAGTGGTTTCACGCAGCCATTTGTGCCTTTCTCGGAATTTTCGTGTTGTTCCACTTTGAAACCTCGGCCTATAGCCATTACGCGGCGGCGGGCGTCGTCGTCATTCTGATGGCGAGCGCCTCCCTATCGTCGATTCTCTTTGGACGCATGGTCCTTCATGACCCCATTACCGCCAACGCAATGGTTGGCGCCGGCTTGGCCATCGCCGGTATTACGGTGATTTTTGGCGCCGACCTGGGAGAAGGCTTCACGCTGCAAGGCGCAGTGCTTGCTTCGATTGGTGGATGTGGCTATGGGGCCTTTTCGGTTGCCATGAAAAGGATGGGGGTATCGGGAGGGCTGCATTTCACCCGACAATTGTTGTTCTTTGGCAGCCTGTACCTGCTGATGCCGGCTGCGGCCGATGGTTTCGTGACAGGAGAGCTGTCGCTGCTGGCGATCGCTGTACTACTGGCGCTGGCCACGCTGCCGACAGTCCTGGGTTTCTTCTGCACCACCAAGGCCATCGAGTATCTCAAACCATCACAAGTGCAGGCGCTGGAGCTGACCGAACCCCTGTTCGCCGCGCTGCTGGCATTTGTGGTGCTCAATGAGGTACCGCGCGAAAGCCTGTACGTGGGAGCGGCACTGATCATCATCGGACTGTGCTTCTCCAATGAACTAATCCGCTTGGGCGGCAAAGTATCTGCCCCTTCGACCGAGTGAGCTTTTTCGGACCCTGATAACTTCAACAATCAGTTATTTGAAGTGGCTCAAGAGGCTGGCCGTTGCTGGCCGAAAGTGGACATCCACCGGGCTACCCAACCTCCAGGTGCTGGCTATCGGCCGAGTTGCTGTCGAGTGACAGGGCAATGGTTGGTCGCTGCCAGGTGGTTTGCAGTGCCGGTGTTCGCGGCTAAACCTGCTCCCACGAAGTGGTCTGCCCCCGAAAAGTTGGACAGTTTTAGCCAGCGGCCTGAGTCTTGTAGCTGACAGGACTGTGCTTTTGCCGTCAAACGGCGAGAGTTGCTCGCTGGTCCTGCGCATGATTCGCTCGATGCGCACGCTCGGGAGCGTTAGTTACCGGTCGTAAATGGCTGCTTTCGACACAAAACGTCCGTTGGTGTATAGCGAGAGAAATGGCCGAGGCTGGTGTTTCACGCCCCCGCGCTTTAGGCTACTGCGGGCTCAAGGGAGCCCACTACCAAGCTGAACGCAATGACCTAAGGATCACAATATGGATATCAAATTGGCTCGGCTGGGTGCAGCCATGGGATTGGCCATGATTTTGGCAGCCTGCTCAGAGGAAAAAGTACCCGAGCCGACAGCAGACAACTGTGCTCCGGAGATGTACGAAAAGAATCTGGCGAGTTTGTCGAAAGAATCGAACCGTAACGAGTTCATCGCAAACTGCAAGAGTTTCATCGCCGCGAAGAAGATGACCGAATGGGAATTCAAGAAAAGCCCAGAAGACAATTTCTGAGCATCTAGCCTGACAAGCCACCTCGCCAATAAGGAGCCTACGGGCTCCTTATCCTTCGGATCGCGCTCAGCGGGTCTTTTGCCCAGAACCGCCGTTCTCGGATGGCTCCAGATCATCGCACTTATCGATTAGATCTTCCGTCTTCTTGCCATCTGGTAGATTCTCCCAGTACTCAGGAGTGCAATGCTCTTCTGACACTGAATAATCAGGCTCACCCGCCGCCATGGCGAAACCTGAAGCAAGCGCAGCGGTGAGAAAAATTACAGATTTGATTGTCATAGGTTCATTCCTTTGAGGTGGCCGGCTGTTATAGCAAAACTTCCTTCGGTTCACAAAAGCGTCTGTGCGTTGCCTTGGTGGTCTGCTATTGGGCGTGCCTGCATCCAAGGCCGCCCCCCCACCACCCCAGAGCAGGCGGCGTTCCATAGCTCTGGTCAGTACCGTTTACAGATGTCCGCTATGGGTCGCGAAGCCTGACCTTATTTAGGTTAACCAGGCAGCTGAAAATTAAATGCGCTACGCAGGGTCGCGATAACGTGATCTACAAAGGGGCCTGGTACCGGTGGCCGATAGCGCACAGTGCTGACCGCCTGCTTTCTACCCGCTGAGGATGAGTGCCCATTACGCTCATTTGCTCACACGAAAGATCCATTCACCCGAGCGCCGGCCTTTGTTGGGCGTTCAGGCAACACGGCGGCTTGCAGCTGTTGCCCTACCGGGTGGTCAAACGACAGGTTGCCGTTTATCAGGCGGTCTTCGACCATGCGCCCAGCATCGAGCACGACAACCCGCTGGCAAAAGTAGCGCACCAGACTGAGGTCATGGGTGATCAGAAGGAAGGCAGTGCCATGATCGCGACGCAGTGCTTCGAGGCGTTGCAGCAGTTGCAGTTGCAGCACACGATCCAGGTTGGATAGCGCCTCGTCGAGCACCACCAGTTTTGGTGAAATCGCCAACGCTCGTGCGATGCTGGCCCTTTGTAGCTGACCTCCGCTGAGTTGCTGTGGCAGGCGTTCTGCGTGCTCGGCACGCAGGCCCATTTGTTCAAGCAACTCAACGGCACGTGTGCGGCGGGCTGGCTGATCCAGATTGCTCAAGTGACGCAACGGCTCGGCAATGCTCCAGCCGATGCTGCGCTGCGGGTTAAATGCGCCTGGCGCGTCCTGGAACACCAACTGCACGGTGCGTTGGAATGCACGCGCTGATTCACCTCGTAGTTGGCTGACGGCTTGGCCGGCGAACGTCACCTCGCCCTGGCTCGGTTTTTCCAACCCGAGCAGCAGGCGGGCCAGCGTGCTTTTGCCACTGCCACTGCTGCCCAGCAAGCCGAGCGATTGGCCTGCCTGAAGCTCCAGATCTATACCGTCGAGGACCTGTAGCCAACCGCGTTTGTGCAGCAATCCGCCAGTGCGGTAGCGATGGCTCAATTGGTGGACATGTAGCAGGCTCATAATGGGCTTGCGCACAGGATTTGATGGGCTTCGAGCAGCGTGCGCGCGACGTCGCTGGTGGGGTTGCTGAACAGTGCATTCACCGGCTGCCGCTCGACAATCCGGCCAGCCTCCATCACCGCGACCTGATCGGCGCAGCGCGCTACCACGCCCATGTCGTGAGTTACCAGTAGCACGCCAAGGCCATGCCCCTCGACCAACTCCATGAGCAGATCGAGAAAGCGCGCTTGACTCAGCACATCCAGATCACTGGTGGGTTCGTCCGCCAGGAGAAACGGCGTTTCGGCCATTAACGCCAGGGCGATCATCATGCGTTGCAGCATGCCGCCGCTGAGCTGGAAGGCGAACGATTGCAGGACGCGGGTTTGATCTTCCAAGCCCACGACTTCCAAGCAATGGGCCATGCGCTCACGGGCACTGGTACCTGTCATGCCGCGCTGGCGAAGCGTTTCCAGCCCGTGGCTGGCCATGTTGCGTACCGGGTTGAAGGCGCTACGCGGGTTTTGCAGCACCAGGCTGGCCAGGCGGCCGCGCACTTGGGCTGCGTTCACCGGTTGGTCGTCGAGCAGCAACTGGCCCTGTGTGCGTAAAAGGCCTGCCGGCAAAAGGTCGAGCATGCCCAGGCAGCTCAGCGACTTGCCTGAACCACTGGCCCCGACCAGTGCACTGACTTCGCCGCGATGGAGTTGGAGATCGATGCCCTGCACCAATGCGCTGGCATGGCCCTCGATACGCAGGTCACGGACTTCCAGGGTAGATGGAGTCATCTAGTGGTGCTCCCGAGTCGGGTCAAGGCGGTCGCGCAGGGCATCGCCCAGCAGGTTGAAGGCCATTACCGAGAAGAAGATCATCAGCCCCGGCAACAGCAGCAACTGTGGGTGGGTCCAGATGAATTCCTTGGCGTCGTTGATCATCACGCCCCATTCGGCGGTCGGAGGCGTCACCCCCAGGCCCAGAAACGACAGGCCCGAGACGTGCATCATCATGTGCCCGATGTCCATGGTCGCCAGCACCAGCAGCGGGCCGGCGATGTTTGGCAATACATGCTGACGCAGGCGCGTCCAGCGCGAAGCGCCGGCCAAGCGCGAAGCCAGCACGTATTCGCGACCGCGCTGAGCAATCACCATGCCGCGCACCATGCGTGCATACCAGGCCCAATGGGACAACGCGATGGCGATGATCACGTTGGTCAGGCCGGTACCGAGCAGGGTAACGAAGAAGAACGCCAGCACCAGCGTCGGGAAGGTCATGAACATATCGCACAGACGCATCAGCAGCAGGTCGGTCCGCCCGCCGAGGAAGCCCGCAAGCCCACCCACGACAAGCCCAAGGGCCAACACCATTGCCAGCGTGAGCATCACGCTGCCCAGTGACAGTCGGGTGCCGACAATCAAGCGAGAGAGCAGGTCGCGGCCCAGGTGATCGGTGCCCAGCCAGTGGCGGGCGTCCGGAGGCATCAGACGCTGACTGAGGTCGACCAGGTCAGGGTCGTGCGGTGCCAGCCACTGGCCGAACACGGCCAGGACAATCAGAAGCCCCACGAGGATTATCCCGATAATCAGGCCAGTGTGGCCGGCCAGTGCCGGCCGACGAATTGTGGTGAGAACGGTCATGCGCTAGCGCCCTCCAGCCGGCTGCGCGGATCGAGCCAGGCGTAACACACGTCCACCACCAGGTTACAGACCATGAGCAGACCGGTCAGCAGCAGGGTAAAACACTGCATCACTGGAAAGTCTCGGTTGAGCACCGCCGAAACGGCGAAACGACCCACTCCGGGCCAGGCGAAGATGGTTTCGATCACCAGTACACCCCCTATCAACTCGCCCACATGCATGCCGGTGGCCGTGACAAATGGCAGCCAGGCGTTGCGAAGCACATGGTGGCGCCATACCCGGCGCTCGGGCAGGCCGCGGGCGCGGGCGTAGGTGACATGGCGCTGGCCGCTAACTTCGAGCAAGCTGGCGCGCAGCAGGCGGGCGTTTATCGACATCGACATCAGGGCAATGGCCAGCACCGGCATCACCAGGTGCCCGGCCGTGCCCCGTCCCAGCGGTGGTAACCAGCCCAGCCACAGCGAGAACAGCGCGATCAGCAAGAACGCCAGCCAGAAGTTGGGCATCGACACGCCCAGGAAGGTGACCGCTCGTACCGCATGATCGGGCCAGCGGCCCTGCCAACGTGCCGCCATCAGCCCTAGCGGAATCGACAGTAACAGCGTACAGGCCAGGGCCAAGCCGCCGAGTTGCAGGGTGGCGGGCAGGTAGTACAGCAGGTCATCGAGCACCGGCCGGCCCGTCAGGTAGGAAATACCGAAGTCCAGATGCAGGGCTTTCCACAGCCAGCTCAGGTACTGCGCGTGCAAGGGACGATCCAGGCCCAAGGTGTGGCGCACTTCGGTGATGGCCGCATCGGTCGGCGGGATGTGCGACAGGCGTAGATAATCCAGCGCCGGGTCCGTACTGCCCAGGTGCAACAGCACGAACACCAGCAGCGACACGCCTAACATCACTGGCACCAGCAACACCAGGCGCATCAGTATGTAGCGCAGCATGTCAGGGCTCCTGCTTCGGTGTCATGGCCTCGAACGGCACATCGAAAAGGGTGCTTCCAAACTGCACGTGGGCCACCGAATCACGCCGCACGCTGATGGCGGTAAGGTGCGAGATCGGCAGGTACACGGCCTGTTCGTGCAGGGTGGTGAGGATGAAACGGTACTGATCGGTACGTTTTTTCTCGTCGGTGCTGGCCAGCACCTGGCCGATGCGCTGATCGAGTTCGTCCTTGATCGCCAGGCCGCGCTGGGCCATGTAGTCGGCGTGGCCGGCATAACGCATGGAACTGACGAACGAATGCGGGTCGTAAGGGGCGCCCCAGGTGTCGGCGAAGATCATGCCGAAGTCACCGTCGCGCTGGCGGCGGACCAAGGCGCCTTCTTCCACGGCGCGCAGCTCGATATGGATACCGACCTTGGCTAGCTCGCCTTGCAGCACTTCGGCCAGGCTTTTTTGCAGGGCGCTGGTGCCGAGGAACACCAGTTCGATCGAAAGCGGCTCACCGTTTTTGCTGCGCACGGACGCACCGGGAGCGAGTGTCCAGCCCGCAGTCTCCAGTGCCTGCATCGCCTGAGCGGGATCGTACGGATAAGGCCTCAGGCCAATGTCTGCGTACGGCATGTTGCTAGCAAACAGTGTGTCAGCCTTTGGCTCCAGGCCGTAGAGGATCTTGTCGATGATCGCCTGCTTGTCCACCGCCTCGTTGATCGCCTGGCGCACCGCCAGGTCACGAGTGGCACCACGGCCAGTGTTCATGGCCAGCGTGCGCGTGGCCAAGGGGGCCGACAGCGCAGTGGCGTAGCCCTGGTCGCGCAGGCGTACGAAGGTGCCGGCAGTGATCTCGCCGGCGGCGCCCTGGATCAGCTCGACCTCGCCAGCCTGCAAAGCCAGGGCACGACTGTTGGGGTCGGGAATGACCTTGACCATGACCTCGCCATAGGCTGGCTTCGGCCCCCAGTACAGCGGATTGCGCACGAAGCGGTCGAACTCGCCCAGACGTGATTCGGCACGTACCCATGGCCCGGTACCTACGGGCTGCCCGGGCTTGGCAGCGGGCGCGCCGAAGCGCAGCGGGCGAACCTGGGCCAGCTCCATCAGGGTTGGGTAATAAGGGTGCTTGAGCACCAGGCGCAAGGTCAGGCGATCCGGAGCGTCTACGTGGTCTAGGGTGCTGACCAGCTCCATCCAGCGGTGGCGTTGGCTGTTGGCCAGGACCGCATCCAGGTTGGCCTTGGCGGCCGCAGCATCGAACGCAGTGCCATCGCTGAAGCGCACCCCGTCGCGCAGGATAAAGGTATAGGTCTTGCCGTCATCGGAAACCTTCCAACTGGTGGCCAGCCACGGCTCGACAGTACCGGAGTGGGTGTAGCGCACCAGCGGTTCGTACACCATCGCCTGGGCGTACATCTGATTCGGCGAGTAGCCACGCGGGTCAAGCGGGCCCGCGTTGACGGGCCAGGAGTACACCAGTGTCGGACCTGGGGCCTGGGTGTCGGCGGCTTCAGCGAAGGCGCTCGCCGCGAGGAAAAGGATGCCCCACAAGGCGGGCTTTCGTTTGCCTGGCTGCTGCTTCACACTGCGTCCCCCACTTCAACGGAGGGCGTAGGCTAATCAGCGGTGGGTATGATGTCTACGTAAAATCATCTTACTGGAAGTTACAAAATGCAACGGATCACCATCACGCTGGATGAAGAACTGCTGGATCTCATTGATCGGCGGGTGGAAGTGCAAGGTTATCAAGGGCGCTCGGAGGCCATTCGCGACCTGCTGCGCAGCGGCCTGCGCGAAGCCGAGGCGTTGCCCGACGATACGCCGTGCGTGGCGGTGGTCAGCTATTTGTACGACCACACCACCCGTGAGCTGCCCAAGCGCCTGAACCAGACCTTGCATGCCCACCATGACCTGACACGCTCGACATTGCACGTACACCTGGATGCCGGGCATTGCCTGGAAGTCTCGGTGTTACAGGGTGAACGTGGGCGTATTAGTGAGCTGTCGCGCCAGTTGATGGTCGAGCGGGGAGTGGAATATGGACAAGTACACGTGATCCCAGCACCACTGTCCCAGCGTCCGCTCTGCGACCATTAGATGAAGCGTTGTGAATCGCCCCTGGTGCCCTGGACACCTCCAAGCCCTTTAATGAGACCTGGAGGAATCTAGGAAACCAGGGGCGATTCAGTATCGATAGATTGAGCGAACGGAAACGCCAATTCGGCTAGCCAGTCGTTCAGCGGAGATTGGCTGATGGACACGAATCAGATTTACCAATTGAAATAAGCGATCAGCTTTACGCGCTAGGTGTGCCCAACTGAGAGTCCTTTGCAAGCTCGATGGCCGCGTTAATGGCGGCCCGAGCTTGGGGGCTATTCTTCCAGCAACTCGATCCCGCTGCTGCCGACGCCTGAGCCAGAATGTCACAAGCATTCGCTTTGCTGAGCACAGCTAGCGAGTCAATGCCCATCTGCTCAAGGCGAGCGATAACAGCCGGCCCTACGCCCTTTAGGGCCAACAAGGCATTATGCTCCGTCAGTGGAAATGGCATCCGTAAACTCCTGTTATCGGCCAATGAAACAACCGGAGTTTGCCCGACAGTAGAGGGCACCTCAATAGATGGACTTCATCGCCCTCAGCGTAAGCATCAGGAAGGTGGGTTTGGCAGACGCTTACGTTGCCCCTTCGAGCGTAACGACTGAATCGAACCCAGTTTCGTAGGCAACTCTAGTCGTTCGCTTTTGGCCGGTTGCCGCCTTTCGGGAAGGGCAGCTTTGGGTCGATAGCGGTCTGTCACGTACGGCAGCTTTCGACCCAAAGTGGCTGTTCCTAAATAGCCGCTCATAACGCGTCGAGTTGATCGGCAGCATGGCGCACTTTGTCCCTTCCAAACCCGATGGGTGCTTTAGGTAATGCCTGAAAAATCTTTCGGCGCTTTAGATGTCAGAGCGCTTAAAATGATCCCTGATAAGATCAGCAAGATCAGAAATAGGACTACTGGCATTATCCACCATCTGCAACCGCACCGCGAACTCGGGCAATGTCGGTAGCCCACAGTCCGGTAAAGACAGTATGAGTCCTTCGGGAGCGAGGCTTCGCAGCCAAGGCGTGACCGCAAGCCCACTGCGAACCATGGTCAATGTAGTATCGGCTGAGGTATTTTCGAACACCATCCTTCCGACAATACCTTCTTCGCCAAGACGCTGCAAAACGGTATCGCGAAAAGCACAATTCGCGGTCAGAAAGCACAGGGATAATGGCCTCTGTGCTGCTGTCGCCTCGTTGCCCAACCATACGAGTTGATCCACAGTCAGCCGTTCGCCCAATTCGACGTTGATCGGGCCTTGACTGAGTACCAGATCGAGTTTGCCGTCGGCGAACGCTTGGTCGAGATCCATCGAGGCAGCGCTGAAAATCTTTACCTCGGCCCTCGGAAAGGCATTACTAAAAGCCTTGAGCAAGGGGGCAAGCGGGGCTCCGGCCATATCGAAGGGGAGCCCAAGGCGCACCAAGGCAGCTGACTCCTCCCCAAACAGATCCGACACAAGCCAATAGCTGAGGATGAGTGTGCGGTCATGCTGATTGAAACGGATACCACACTTCACACCGGCGGCGAACGCTCGCCCATTACAGTCTCGATAGTTGATCAGTTATATCCAGCTTGACCCAATGACAGCGCCAAGGCTTTGGCGTTCGAGATCAAGGCATTCAACCAGAACTTAGTTATACGCATTCCATCATGCCGGGTGACCACTTCGATTCCTGATCGTCTACCCGTGAGAACAATCTCTTGGGTGAATGTTCATGGCCGCTAAGGGTCGATTGCGGTCAGTGGCAACAGGCTGCTTTCGACCCTTTGCAGCCATTCGAGGTACCAAACCAAGAGCGACTCAAGAATCATCCGCACGTGAGCGATTGTCATTTGCTCTTGACCCGTCGTTGCCCCCCACTAAAATAGCGATCCCAAATCAAGGAACGATTTCATGATCACCTGTCATGTCCGGTACATCATCGACCCCCATCAAATCAATGCGTTCGAACGCTATTCCCGCTCTTGGATTCCGGTAGTAACCCGAATGGGTGGCCAGCATCACGGCTACTTCCTACCGGCTGAAGGAGCAAATAACGTCGCGTATTGCCTCTTTAGCTTCTCCAGCCTTGCCGACTACGAACAGTATCGGCAAGAAGCCGCAGTCGATCCTGAATGTGTACGTTTGGTTGAGGAAGCGTCCGAATTGAAGTTCATCATGAGCTACGAGAGAACCTTCTTTCGCCCTTTGCTTGCGTGATGCTCAGGCAACCCCAGCGTCATGCGTATTGAGTCGGTCTGGCCTAACATCGTCACGTTCGTGCGAGTTTCAATGGATCGATCGCCAGCGCCCCCTATGCGTGGCTGCGCTACGCACTGCAACTGTTGCCGCATGCGTCAACAGTTTGTGACTTCGAAACGTTGTTGCCGTGGAACTGTAAGCCAGTCATGCCACTGGTAAGCTAAGACCTCAACTTGTAGGCAGGTCGGGTTGATAAATTGGTTCGATTTTTTCAAGTAAGGACACAAGCATGACCAAGTGCAAACTCATCCTGCCCCTGCTGGCGGCTGCGGCAATGGCGGGCTGTGTAACCACCGAGCACATGCCGGACGGGACCAACAAGATTCGCTTTTCGGACGAGGCTGTCAGTTCGCTTACTTCGATGATGCCCAATGCCCTTGTGACCGGGCTTGCGGGAGGGGCCGGTGGGGGGGTGGTCAACCTTATTCCCACTATAAGTCCGTTGGGGACCGGTGAGCCACTGTACCTCAACGGGCAGTTCGAGCTGCAATGCGCATCTGCTTTGCTTTACAGCGCAAAGTCTGGTCGGCCGCTGGAAGCGCAGATTAGTAATAAATGCCGCTCCAGCTACTTCTTGCGCCAGGAGCAGCTCAGGATGGCGGGCAAGCCCTATGATCGCGGGGCGCCAGCTTATGAGCCGTCCAATCCGCCAAATGAATACTGGGCCAAAGTGGTGGGTCGCACGGTAAGCCAGTTGGCGGCTACGGATAAGTTCACTGCCCGGTTTGCCGGGTATCCGCAGATCGAGAACGGTGGCGGTATCACGATTGCCGTACGTTTGCTGGGGGAAACCCAAGGGACTTACGCTGCATTGGCGACCACGCCAGCGCGTACGCCGGTTGTTCTGGATGATGCGCAGTTCGAGCTGGGAATGCGCCAGCGTGCGGCTAGTGTCAGCAACCAGGTCGTGGATGCTATCGCGTGCGATGCGGTGCTTGCATACAGCAAGACCGTGGACAAGGGGCCTAGGCCATCGAGCATTGATGCCAGTGCATACACGCGGTATGAGGTGTTGTTCACGGTTGCATCCATGGGGTGCAAGGACAGCACCCGGCAGTTCAAGACTGCTTCGCGATAGCGCGTGAATTCACCTGCCTTTGTCGGTTGTGTGCCTGCATTTTTGGCTAGGGCTTCATGTTCCAGATGTCGTCTGCGGCTGACTCGATGATCCCTGTGGGGGGTATATCGGCAGCGTTCAGCCAGTCTTGGCTGACGTCAGCCTGCTGTGCGGCACGTTCGTGGGCAAACTCGCGAGCCAGGATGGAGCCCTCGACCGACGTTACGAGCGCTGGGTAAGCCTGGCCACACTCGCCCAGCAAGGAGTGCATGTGTTCAACTGCTCTTTGTCGGCATTCATTTTCATGAGCTGAACTGCTCTGGAGCCCTTCATGCAAGATGATGAAAATACCTGCCACGACTTAGATGCCAAGATGGAATTGCCGGATGGCGTTTTTCCGCCGATGTCTGGCTATACCCACGAAGATCTGACTGCGGTTGCCCAGATTGCTACCCAGGCTTTCCTGGAAACACAGGGCGTTGACCCTGGCCTGATTCGCGAAACCATCATTTCACTGATCTCTCATCTGTACGCCAAGTTCGAAGAGCAGGGTGTCGAGTTCCAGATCGCGACGTGGTATCAGAAACCGTATGACAACCTGGACAGGCGTAAGCGCAGCGTCACCAGCATGGCTGAAGAGTTCGGAGTGCTTGCACTGCATGCCTCGGCGGACGCTTTGCGAGGATCGCCACTCATGACCAGGGGGCGTGAGTTCTGGGAACCACTCATCGACCAGGCCGGGTTTGCAATACGTGATCACATTCTGAAGTTGAATGCGGACTGATCCGACGTATGTTCATAGGGAAATGGCATGAATGATTCATTGCACGTCACGGTGCACTTCGATGGTACTGGCAGCAACAAGGGCATGGCCAGCCCAAGGCTACCCACACCAATGTTGCCCGATTCCGAGCGCTGTACGACGCTGACATTCATCCGCCACCCTGTGCCAGACTTCGCCGGTGGGCATGCTAACGACAGGCGGATCAAAGGAGGTGACAGATGGATCACAACTGGGGTGCGGGCAGGCGCGGTGGCGGCCTGGATGGCGGTTATATCGGGTCGCTGGACCATGCGATCTCCAACTTGCATGTCGGGCGCAGCCAGGGGCAGCAAGAAGGGCGCAAGGAGGGCTTCGATGAAGGGCATTCCCAAGGCTACTCGCAAGGCTGGGATGCGGGGGCGGCGTGCGCCAATGAAAAATTGGAGCCGCTGAGGGGGCATCTCCGGCAGTATTTCGAGGAGGCAGTGCAGCTCAGGGCCGTTGTAGAGCGCCAGGAGACAATGATTGACCTGATGTACCAACAACTCTCCCAAGTCGCGAAAGCGGGCAAGTGCGCCGAGGGCGGACAGACGACTGGAATGTCAAAAGCGTTTGAGGCATTGCAGAGCACCAATGACCTGTTGCAGGCAAGGGTTGAGGTCATGGATGAGCATTATGCAGCAGCGCTCGAGCAATCCAGGCTTCGAGACCAGCAGTACAAGCGCAGCTTGGTGTTCATGCAGGCAGTGCAAGGAGTTCTTGAAGAACTTGTCGCCAACGATGCCCCCGAGGCACTGCACATCCGGCAGCGTTTTGTTGAGCGTTACCAGGATCAGGTTGCCCAGGGTTTACGAGGCGGGGATATCCAGATTGCCCCGGAACTGGACGAGGTGTTCCAGAAACTATTGCCCGAAACCCAGCAATTCATTTTGAGGATGCAGCATTCCGTCGCCCCGGGGCAGGATGCTGACGGCCCCTAACCAATGCTTCAGGCCCTCAGGCAGGGGCAGCACTTATCGAGGGTCTTCGGGAGCCTGACACGTGCCTTCTATCACGCCGTGCCGCGGCGTGGAGAAATCACAGCTCTCGCCTTCATGGCGACTGGCGCACGAACGCTAGGCAGAGACTGGCTGTCGACGCTCCCAATACAACACCTTGATGCGATTGCGAGCTTTATTGAGGAAGACGAACCGTAGGGCAGGCAGTTTTTGGTGATTTGGTGTTGTATTGTAGCCTCTGTTGAATGTCCGCAATGGGTCGGTTGCTGCCATTTCGTGCAACACGACCTGCTCAGTTTCCGGCCACCCCGCCATGGAAGTAAACATCGCCCCCGCTTCTCGCCTCTCCACCTCCAGCAATTGCATGATCGATTCCCCAGGCCTGAGCCATTAGACGGCCACATGCCTTTGAACATGGGCAACGTCGCAGGCCGTGCTGACGGTGTTCGCCCAGAGCATGATGGCAACCGCTGAACCCGCCTACCCTGCCCCCCTGTCAAAGGCGTAATCCTTGAAAACTAATCACCCGATGCCATGGGAGCACTGTACTTGCCTATCGACTTCAGACCCGCGCAAGCCTCAGACGCGCGCGATATTGCACGCTTCTTTCAACTGACATCGGAGGGCATGGCCGATTACATATGGAGCAAGCTTGCCGCACCTGGTGAAGCATTGCTGAGTGTCGGTGCTTCTCGCTATGCCAGGGAACAGGGCGACTTCTCCTACAAGAACTGCCTGATGGCCACTTTCGAAGGGCGCGTCATCGGCATGATGCATAGCTATGCCTTGCACGAGACCCCTGACAGGCCTGTCGAGTCAGACCCTGTCCTTGCGCCCTATTCCGACATGGAAATACCCGACACCTTGTACCTATCCAGCCTGGCCCTGGATGAAGCCTGGCGCAGCCAAGGGTTGGGCGTGCAGTTTCTTCGCCACGCCCAGCAACGTGCTGAGGACGCTGGCCTGAATGGGCTATGCCTGATCGATTATGCAGAAAACCACGGTGCACGCCGCTTCTACGAACGCCACGGTTTTCAGATTGTTAAAACCTGCCAGATCGTTCCGCACCCGATGCTGGGCGTAACCGGTGAAGCCTATTTGATGTATCGCCCTATCTAAAACGTGCTCGAGAAAAAACCATGAACAACAAACTGACCGTGTTCCGCGAACTGGATATCCAACCGGTGCGTGACCTTCCCTTTTTTGAAGAGGTCTTGGAAGGCACCCCTCATACGCTGACGTCCAAGTACTACCACGATGAACAGCAAGGTCGTATTTCCGGAGAATGGGAAGCCAGCACCGGAGCGTGGCGCATCGACTACACAGTTTGGGAGTTCTGCCATGTGCTGAGTGGAACCTGCGTCATCGAGCTCGAGGGTTGCCCCCCCGTCACACTGGCCACTGGCGACACGTTCATTATCGAGCCGGGCGCCAAGGGCAAATGGACCGTGCTGGAAGACATGAAAAAGAACTTCGTGATCCTCTTGCCCGCGAACTAGTCACCGGGTCGCGTTTCATCGCGCGCAGCGCAAAGCCAGGTTGCAGCCTTGCCTGCTGGTTGCGCGGCTCCCACAGGTACAGCGCAGGTTTTAGGCCTTCATAGCAGGTCGGGGAATACTGGATCTGTTCAGCTTCTACGACCTTTCACCTGCCGCCGTGCACCGTGTGCGCACCTTCGAGTTGCAGCGCAGCCTCGTCGCCAACGGGTTTGGCGTGGCGCTGATCCATACCCCCATTTGGTGACCGTAGCGATGATGGCCAAGCGCTGGTCTGCCGGCCGACCGAGGGAAAACTGCCAACCCATAGCATCGTGCTGGCGCATGACCAGCGCTCTCCGCTGACGCCTTCAGCCGAGGCGTTCAAGGCGGTGGCGGTGGCGGTGGCGGTGGCGGTGGCATGGTTCGCGGAACGACCGTCGTTTGCATCCGCGTGAACGCAGGTGACCTGAGCCGCTCATAAATCGCACAACAGTTCGGTAATCGCACAAATTCCACTCCGCCCTCTCTACTGTTGCCCTGTCTTGCGGCACGCTATAGGCAAGTCAGCACACAACGCCAAGCGCTGAATGGCCCCACCGCGTCCGCACGCGGCCAGGTCGACAAACCATACTCCAGGAAGAACCAGGAGCTCGCTGTGATCAATAAAACGTTTGAGTCCATCGCCAGCGCGGTGGAAGGGATTACCGACGGCTCGACCATCATGGTCGGCGGTTTCGGCACTGCCGGCATGCCTTCGGAACTCATTGATGGCCTGATCGCCACCGGTGCCCGCGACCTGACCATCATCAGCAACAACGCCGGCAACGGCGAGATCGGCCTGGCCGCTCTGCTGATGGCGGGCAGCGTGCGCAAGGTAATCTGCTCCTTCCCGCGCCAGTCTGACTCATACGTCTTCGACGAACTGTACCGGGCCGGCAAGATCGAACTGGAAGTCGTGCCGCAGGGCAACCTGGCCGAGCGTATCCGCGCGGCGGGCTCAGGGATCGGTGCATTCTTCTCGCCGACCGGCTACGGCACGCTGCTGGCCGAGGGCAAGGAAACCCGTGAGATCGACGGCCGCCAGTACGTGCTGGAAATGCCGCTGCACGCTGACTTCGCGCTGATCAAGGCGCACAAGGGCGACCGCTGGGGCAACCTGACCTACCGCAAGGCCGCCCGCAACTTCGGCCCGATCATGGCCATGGCCGCCAAGACCGCCATCGCCCAGGTCGACCAGATCGTCGAGCTCGGTGAACTGGACCCGGAACACATCATCACCCCGGGTATTTTCGTCCAGCGTGTGGTTGCCGTCTCCGGCGCTGCCGCTTCTTCGATCGCCAACGCTGTCTGAGGCCTGCCATGACCATCACCAAAAAGCTTTCCCGCACCGAGATGGCCCAGCGCGTGGCCGCAGACATCCAGGAAGGCGCATACGTCAACCTGGGCATCGGCGCACCGACCCTGGTGGCCAACTACCTGGGCGACAAGGAAGTGTTCCTGCACAGCGAAAACGGCCTGCTGGGCATGGGCCCGAGCCCGGCCCCGGGCGAGGAAGACGATGACCTGATCAACGCCGGCAAGCAGCACGTTACCCTGCTTACCGGGGGTGCCTTCTTCCACCACGCCGACTCGTTCTCGATGATGCGTGGCGGCCACCTGGACATCGCCGTACTGGGCGCCTTCCAGGTGTCGGTCAAGGGCGACCTGGCCAACTGGCACACCGGTGCCGAGGGTTCGATCCCCGCCGTGGGCGGCGCGATGGACCTGGCCACCGGCGCCCGCCAGGTGTTCGTGATGATGGACCACCTGACCAAGTCTGGCGAAAGCAAGCTGGTGCCCGAGTGCACCTACCCGCTGACCGGCATCGGTTGCGTCAGCCGTATCTACACCGACCTGGCCGTGCTGGAAGTGACCGCCGATGGCCTGAAAGTGATAGAGATCTGCGCAGACATCGACTTCGACGCGCTGCAGAAACTCAGTGGTGTGCCGCTGAGTCAGTGACGTGCAGCGGTGGGTCGTTATCGCCGGATTCAGGGCGTGATGGCCTAAAGGTGTTCGACGTTGAATAGACAGCGGCTGTTAGACCGAGCGCCGCCCGCGCGGCGCATCGCGAATAAATTCGCTCCTACATTTGTTGCAACGTACCGAACCTGTTATGCCATGGTTGCCAGCCCCGGCGCATGCCCTGAGCCTTGCAGGCAGGCTGGAAACCATGGCCTGTCAGGCATGGCCACGTTGCAACAAATGTAGGAGCGAATTTATTCGCGATGCGCCGCGCGGGCGGCGCTCGATTTCACAGGCACTGCACAACTGTCGACGAACACCTGGTAGCCGTAATGCGTTCTCAGACCTGGCCTTTCGCAGCCCCCATGCCTATCTCTGCGCCCTCCATCAAGGCCTTGGCCATCGCCCATCAACGCCGAAGCCTGCTCGCGGGCGAGCTGGCAAGGGAACTGGTTCGACACGGAACAGCAAGCGATGCTGCGAATCTCAGGTCGAGCACGTGCTGTTTCACAATCCGGCGGACTTCTTCGCCAGGGTGCCCCCAACTCTGACTGCCAACCCAATGCCATGGGTGACATGGGTTCACTCATGCCTTGAAAAGTGATCGTTTGAGTCGATCAAATCGCTGAAATCTAATGGTTGGAAACCAACAAGAAGCTCGCACGGAAGCGATCAGCGACAGAGATAACTACAAGATGACTCCAACGTTCTCGTTAATCGTCCTGGGCACCGCGATACTCCTGATCGTGGTGATGATCAGCAAGCTCAAGGTCCACCCCTTCCTCGCCCTGCTGGCTGCAAGCCTGGTGGTAGGCATCGGCACCGGCATGCCGCCTACGGCCATGGTTGCTGCTTTCGAAAAGGGCATGGGCAGCACCCTCGGCTTTCTCGCCGGCATCATCGGCCTGGGCAGCATCCTGGGCAAACTGCTCGAAGAATCGGGCGGAGCCAAACGCATCGCCACCACGCTATTGAACCTGCTGGGCGAACGCAACGCGTCATGGGCAATGATGCTGGTGGGCTTCATTGCCGGCATCCCGGTGTTCTTCGAAGTCGGCTTCGTGTTGCTGATTCCGCTGATTTACGTGGTCGCCCGGCAAACCCGTATCAGCATGCTGTACCTCGGCGTGCCGCTGGCTACCTCGCTGATGGTGGTGCACTGCATCCTGCCACCGCACCCGGCTGCCACGGCAATTACCGGCATGCTCAATGCCGATATCGGCACTGTCATCCTCTACGGCCTGATCGTTGGTCTGCCCACTGCCATCATCGCCGGCCCGATCTGGGTACGCTTTGCCTGCAACCGCGACGCGACACCCACGCAACAGGCCTTCCTTGCCGCACGCAGCGAGGCCCAGGCCGACGACCAACCGCTACCACCCTTCGGCATCACGCTCGCCACGGTGCTGCTGCCGCTGCTGCTCATGGTCGCGAAGACCTTGGCAGTCACCGTGCTGGCCAAAGGCACCCCGCTCTACGAATGGGTGGCCTTTATTGGCAACCCGCTGATCGCCCTGGCGCTGTCGGTCGTGTTCGCCTACTGGGCGCTGGGCCTGCGTCGCGGCCTGGACATGTCGCAATTGCTCAATCTGACCCAGCGCTGCTTCCCGCCCCTGGCCGGCATCTTGCTGATCATCGGTGCCGGTGGCGCCTTCAACGACATGCTGGTGGGTAGCGGCATCGGCAAGGCACTGGCTGACGTGCTCAACCAGACCCAGCTCAACCCGATCATCCTCGCTTGGCTGATCGCCGGGATCATGCACTTTGCGGTCGGTTCGGCCACGGTGGCCATGATCAGCGCAGCGGGCATGGTAATGCCGATGCTTGGCCAGCACCCCGAATACAACCGAGAAATCCTGGTGATCGCCATCGGTGCCGGGGCCATTGGCTGGACGCACATTACCGATTCGGCGTTCTGGGTTGTGAAGGAATACCTCGGCCTTTCGCTGAGCGATGCGCTGAAGAAATTTACCGCAGCTACTGTGCTGGCCTCGGTGATCGCCTTGTGCCTGACCCTGCTGCTTTCGAAAATTGTCTGATCTACTGTGCAAAGACTGCGCTACAGGTGAAATCATGATTCACGGAAAAACCTTGCAAGCCTGGCAACAAAGCCACCCGATCATTGCCGACCTGGTCGCCCTGAAGGAAACCAGCTGGTTCAACCCTGGTATTGCCAAGGCGTCAGCAGCACTGAGCGACGTGGGCCTGACCGCTGAAGATGTGCAGGCCACGAGCCAGCGGCTGCAGAGGTTCGCGCCCTACCTCGCCACTGTGTTCCCCGAAACGGCAGCCAGCGGCGGGGTTATCGAGTCCCATATCGCCCCACTGCCGCAGCTTCGCCAGCTGCTTGTCGAAGAAGGATCATTGCAGAACGCTGGTAGCCTGTGGCTCAAGGCAGACAGCGACCTGCCCATTTCAGGCTCCATCAAGGCCCGTGGCGGCATACATGAGGTGCTCAAGCACGCCGAGGATCTGGCGTTGGCAGCCGGCCTGATCACGCCCTGCGATGATTACGCGGTACTGGCCAGCGAGCAGGCGCGCGGGTTCTTCAGCCAGTACAAGATCGCCGTGGGTTCGACCGGTAACCTGGGCTTGTCGATCGGCATCATGAGCGCGAAGCTGGGCTTCCAGGTGAGCGTGCACATGTCATCCGACGCCAGGCAGTGGAAAAAGGACAAGCTGCGCGCCAACGGCGTAACGGTGGTTGAACACGCCTCGGACTACAGCGTTGCCGTCGAGCAGGGCCGCCAGCAGTCAGCGTCCGACCCCAGCTGCTATTTCGTTGACGATGAGAACTCTGCGCAACTCTTTCTGGGCTATGCCGTGGCCGCCGAGCGCCTGGCCCGGCAATTCGACCAGGCCGGCATCAAGGTGGACGCCGATCATCCACTGTTTGTCTACCTGCCCTGTGGTGTTGGCGGCGGCCCTGGCGGCGTCGCCTTCGGCTTGAAGCTGGTTTTCGGTGATGCAGTGCACTGCGTTTTCGCCGAGCCCACCCACTCGCCCTGCATGCTGCTGGGCGTGTACACCGGCCTGCACGACGAAACCAGCGTGCAAGACTTCGGTATCGACAACATCACCGCCGCCGACGGCCTGGCAGTCGGACGCCCGTCCGGGTTCGTCGGCAAAGCCATGCAGCGGCTGATTGACGGCTACTACACCGTGACCGACGAAGAGCTGTACCGCCTGATGGTGGTTGCCTTCGAACAGGACAAGGTCAAGCTGGAGCCCTCTGCGCTGGCCGGCGTACCCGGGATGGCTCGGGTGCTACAGGCAAGCGACTATCTGGCTCGCCTGGGCTACTGCGCGGCCCAACTGCAGCAGGCTACCCACCTCGTCTGGGGTACAGGTGGCAGCATGGTGCCGGACGATGAGTTCAACGCATACCTGGCGAAAGGGCGAAGCCTTCCAGCTACGGTGTAACAGCAGTAGATGAACTGCGCAGAAGGATGGGTCAATGAACAGCCAAGGCAGCGGTACCACGGTGAAACTCAACGGCTCGCACTTGGGCAGCCTGCATGTTTTCCTGGTGGCCGCACGACACCTGAGCTTCTCTCGCGCAGCAGATGAGCTGTGCCTGACGGCCAGTGCAGTGAGCCATCGCATCAACCGCCTGGAAGATGAGCTGGCATACAAGCTGTTTCACCGCATGCCGCGCAAGGTCCGCCTTACCGAAGACGGTGAGCGCTTGTTCACGGTCATGCAGCGGACCATGGATGAACTCAGCGAGGCCGTGCAGGAGCGCGCCCACGCCGAGATCGCCGGCCAGTTGACCTTGTATGTACGCCCGTCCGTAGCACAGTGCTGGCTGGTGCCGCGGCTGGCACAGTTCAGCGCCCGCTACCCTGATATCCAGCTGGATATCAGGGTCGGTAACGAGAGCATCGATTACCGGACACGAAAGATCGACCTGGTCCTGTGTTACTCGGATGGGCATCATCCCGGATTACAGAGCATCCACTTGATGAACGAGCGGATCGCCCCAGTGTGCTCTCCCCGTTACGCAGAAACCCATGCATTGGCAGGTGACCTGCGACAGGTGGAGCAGTGCACCGCATTGCATGACGTTGCGGCCTGGGACAACGCCGCATTCGATGCAGAATGGCAGCTCTGGGCCAACAGCACAGGTGCCGGCCTCAAACTCCCGCGCCGGTTCCTCACATTTGACCGTTCAGACCTTTGCACGCTCGCTGCGCTGAATCACGCCGGCATTGCCATCGGCCGGGAACAACTGGTCAGGGAGCGTATTGCGCAAGGTGAACTGGTGCTGCCGTTCGGGGACTTTCTGGATGCCTCCAACTACGGTTACTTCCTGGTCTACCCCCATCACGATCCGATGCCCAGAAGGTTACAGGTTTTGATCGACTGGCTTATCGAGTGCGCCACCAGCCAAGCCTTCGCTACCAGCAACCCATAGAGCAAACTCTTGCGCCGTGCAGAAATCCGCCATCCACGATTCATGCTTGCTTGCCACTTTGGCGGGATCGATACTCTTGGCACACCTTCCATAGCCTTAATCGATACCCATGCGCTACTCCCCCGAAGCTCTTGTCGCCTTCGTCGAAGCCGCCGCCCTCGGTTCGTTCTCCGCCGCCGCGCGCAAGCTGCGCAAGAGCCAGTCGACCATCAGCATCGCCATTGCCAACTTCGAGGCCGACATCGGCTGCCCGCTGTTCGACCGCGCCGGCCGTCACCCCACGCTCAATGCGGCCGGCCATCAGGTGCTGAACCACGTCGAGGCGATCCTCGATGCCAGCGCCAGGCTGGATGCATTGGCCGTGCGCCTGGCTGACCAGGTCGAACCGCTGGTGTCAGTGGTGATGTCCGACAGTTACAGCGTGACCTTCCAGGGCGCGGCGATGGGCCGTTTCGCCGAGCATTACCCACACACCGAACTGCGCTGCGGCCCCTCCGAAGACGCCGACGTGATCGACCTGGTGCAGCAAGGCCTGGCGCACATCGGCATCCTCGCGGCGCAGGGCAGTTACCCGGCGGACGTCAGCGTGGCACGCCTGCCCGAGCAGGCAGAATTCTGCCTCTATGCCAGCCGCGAACACCCGTTGGCGAAGCTGCCGGCGTTGCAGCCGGAACACCTGGAACACGAACGCCAGCTGTACATCAAGACCTACGCCCCAAGCCTGCCCCACGGCCACGGCCAGGCTTGGTCGGCACCGGACTACCTGACCTTGCTCGAATTCGCCGTGCGCGGCTTCGGCTGGGCCGAACTGCCCAAGGCGCTGGTGGCGCGCTTCGGCAGTGGCCTGGTGGAGTTGCCCATGGCCGGCTACCCGCGGCGGGTGGCCATGGATGTGGCCTGGTCACGCCAACGGGCGCTGGGGCCCGCCGGGCAATGGCTGGTGGGGCAGTTGCTGGAGCGTTAGGCGAGTTCGCCCTGCCCCGCCCGTGCTTCGCGCCGGGCCCCCGGTTGCTGCCTCTGCCTGACCCTTGTCAGCCCCTGCGCCCAGGGGCTGCTCACTGACCCGCTGGTGGGTAACCCGGCTGCAGTGGACGGCGGTGTGTGCCCACTTCATGGATAAATGGATTTGTATGAACAGTGACCACTGCACTGTGCTGGCGACTGTCGCACTGAAAACGACCGGGCGGCTCAAACCTTGGCAGCTCAAGATTGCCAAGCCGTTGATGCTGGGTCACCTGGACACCGGCATCACCGTTACCGAGCTCGCCCAGGCACGCGCGCTGTCACGCAGCCATTTCACGCGCATGTTCAAAGAAACCGAGCAAGTGCCCCCGCAGCAGTGGATGCGTGAGCAACGGCTAAAGCGAAGCAAAAAATTGCTGGCTGAGATCGCACTGGATTGCGGTTTCTGCGACCAGTCCCACTTTTGTAGAACCTTTGCGAAAGCGGAGGGCATGTCGCCGCAGGCCTGGCAGCGATTGGGCGCCTGCAGCTGACTTGCAGCCCCGGCATCTCGCTTACAGCCGGCGCTTCAGCCAGCCACTACGCGTCGTGCGTCCCTGCGCACCGCCTGCGGTGGCACACCAAACCCACGCATGAACACCTCTCGCATATGCCGCCGGTCGCGAAAGCCAGTCTCCCGGGCCACTGTGTCCAGGCTGTGCCGGCTCTGCTCGATCATCACCCGGGCAGCCTCCAGGCGCAGGCTTTCCACCGCTTTGGCGGGTGACTGGCCGGTTTCGGCGGTAAATACACGGGTGAATTGCCGAGGGCTCAGGTGCACCACGTCGGCAAGCTCCTCCACGCTCAGCGGCCGGCTCAGGTGCTGGCGGGCGTAATCCAGCGCGTGCTGGATACGGTCCGACTTGGGCGACAGCGACAGCAATTCGGAATGCTGGGATTGCCCACCGGAGCGGCGCTGGTGCATGACCATCCTGTGCGCCACTGACCTGGCCAGTTCGGCGCCCAGGTCCTTTTCCACCATGCCCAGGGCCATGTCCAGGGCAGCGGTCATGCCGGCGGAGGTCCAGATCGAGCCATCGACGATGAATATCCGGTCTTCCTCCACTTGCACCTGAGGGAACAGCTCGCGCAGCTTCGGGGCGTAAGCCCAGTGAGTGGTGGCGCGCCGGCCATCCAGCACGCCGGCCTGGGCCAGCACGAAGCCGCCGGTGCACAGGCCAGCGGTCCGGCGTGCACCATCAACGAAACCGCGCACGCTGGCCAGCACTGCGTCACTGGGTGGTGTCAGTGGCGTCAGCGTGCCGGTGACCATCCAGGTGTCCGCAAGGCCGGGCGCGCCCAGTGGCAGCGTCTCGATATGCATGCCCAGGGAGGAGCGCACCATACCGCCCTCGATGGAGAAGTTCTGGACCCTGTACACCGTTTCGCCCGCCGAGATGTTGGCGAATTCGAACACCGTCTGCGTCGCCAGGGACATGATCTGGAAGCCTTCAGTAATCAGATAGCCGACCCGATGCATCGTGAACCTCCTGCGCCTGTTGTCCTGAAAACTTACCATATACGTCATTTAAGCCACAAAACACTTTCTGCATCATGGCTCCACACCCAAGCAACGGAGCATCACCATGACGCAGCAATTCAAAGGCACCGCGCTCATCACAGGCGCTTCAAGCGGTATTGGAGCGATCTACGCAGAGCGCCTGGCCCGCCGCGGCTATGACCTGGTGCTGGTGGCTCGCAACCGGGAACGCCTGAACGCGCTCGCCGGCCGGCTCACCAGCCAAACCCGGCAGAACGTCGAAGTGTTCCCGGCCGACCTGGGCAATGCCGAGGACCTGGCCAAGGTGGAGCGCAAGCTGCGCGAGGACGCCAGCATCAGCCTGCTGGTGAACAACGCCGGCATCGGTACCCACACCCCCCTGCTGGAGAGCGACGTCGAGCGCATGGCCGAGATGATCAGCCTCAACGTCACAGCCCTCACCCGCCTCACCTACGCGGCAGTGCCTGGTTTCGTCGCTCGTCGGCAGGGGGCGGTGATCAACATTTCGTCCGTCGTCAGCCTGGCGCCGGAACTGCTCAACGGCGTGTACGGTGCCAGCAAGGCCTATGTCACGGCGTTTACCCAGTCACTGAACAAGGAGCTGGCAGAGCAAGGCGTGCAGGTCCAGGCGGTATTACCCGGTGCCACTGCCACCGACTTCTGGCAGATCGGCGGCTTGCCCGTGGAGAACCTCGACCCCGGCATCGTGATGTCCGCCCAGGACCTGGTGGACGGCGCACTGCAGGACTTCGACAACGGTGTGCTGATCTCGCTGCCGTCGGTGCACGACCTGCAGGCCTTCGACCACTACCAGGCCAGCCGGCAGGCGCTGTTCGGCCAGTTGTCCAGCAACCAGCTCGCACCACGCTACAGCGCAAGCTGATCAGCACATGAGGAACTGAGCCATGAAGCGGCGGTTCATGGCTTTTTCACTGCTGCAGTGAAAGTGTTGCGCCATTTGGGCTGTTTATCGTTTGAAACGAAAGGAATAGCCTGAACCCACTTTTCGAATGCCCAAGAGGTAGCGCCAATGAAGGCTGTCGTTTACACCCAACCCGGTTTGCCGATCCACGACCCACAGTCGCTGTACGACGCAGAACTGCCCAAGCCGAAACCCGGCCCGCGGGACCTGCTGGTCGAAGTCAAGGCCATCGCCGTCAACCCGGTCGACACCAAGATCCGCGCCAGCCGCGGGGGTGAGCAACCCCAGGTGCTGGGTTGGGACGCCGTCGGTATCGTGCGCGAGGTTGGCGACCAGGTGACGTTGTTCGGTCCCGGTGATGAAGTGTTCTACGCCGGGGCCATCGACCGCCCCGGCAGCTACAGCGAGTTCCACGTGGTGGACGAGCGCATCGTCGGGCACAAGCCTCGCAGCCTGGATAGCGCCAGCGCCGCCGCCCTGCCCCTCACGTCCATCACCGCCTGGGAACTGCTGTTCGACCGCCTGGGCATCGAAGAAAACGGCGGCCAGGGCCAGCGCCTGCTGGTGGTCGGTGCCGCCGGCGGCGTGGGCTCGATCCTGGTCCAGCTCGCCAGCAAGCTGACCCAGCTGACAGTCATCGGTACCGCCTCGCGCCCCGAAACCCAGGCCTGGGTCCGGCAACTGGGTGCCCACCACGTCATCGACCACACCGAATCGCTCCCGCTTCAGCTGCAAGCGCTCAAGCTGGATTCGGTCGACTACGTGATCAGCCTGACCCACACCGACAGCTACCTGGCACAGCTGGTGGAAGTATTGCGCCCTCAAGGCAAGCTGGCATTGATCGACGACCCGGCGCAGCTGGATGTCATGCCGCTCAAGCGCAAGTCGCTTTCGCTGCACTGGGAGCTCATGTTCACCCGTTCGCTGTACAAGACCGAGGACATGATCAAGCAACACCAACTGCTCGACCGCGTGGCGCAACTGGTTGATGAGGGCGTGCTGAAGACCACCCTGGGCGAGCATTACGGCACCATCAACGCCGAGCACCTCAAGCGCGCCCACGCCATGATCGAAAGTGGCAAGGCGCGCGGCAAGATCGTGCTGGAAGGCTTCTGAACTGCTACCTGGGGCCATCCCCACGAGGAATGGCCCCAGCCACCATCGCCGCAAAATGCGCCTACTGGACCGCTTCGGACTCCAATGAGGCCGCCTTGAAGCCCAGACTACGCATCAGATCACGTGCAGCTTCGAAAAACATATGCTTGAGGCTTTCGGCATACTCTTCCGTCAAGCGACTCGCAGGACCTGAAATGACAAGCGCGCCCATCAGCTCCTGCTGCGCACCGTAGATAGGCAGTGCCATCGAAGCAGCATGCGGGTCGGTTGCGCCTTTGGAGTAGTAAGGCTTTTGCAAGGCTATGCCTATCTGATAGGGCGCGCGCAAGGCCTGCGCACCTGCAGCTTCATCCATCGGACGCATGTCACCAGGTTGCATGTTCAGACGCAGTCTGTGCGAGGAATTAACCCGGTACTGACACATCCGATACGCACCGTGACGCACATAGAACGAAGCGGTTTCACCCGACTGTTCAGCCAGATAATGCAAACGCGGCATCACATGCCTCTCGAGGTCGAGCGCCTCCTGATACACAGCGTTCAAACGCATGACTTCACTGGCCAGCTGATAGCGGCCATCAGCCATGCGCGTGATGAATCCGTGGTTTTCCAGAGACACCATCAAGCGCATGATCGTGCTCTTGATGAGCCCGGTACGCTCAACCAGCTCGACCAGGCTCAGCGCAGAATCACCTATCTGAAAAGCGGTCAGCACGGTCAAAACACGGTCTGCCGATGCCACTCCATTCACCGCTGGACGCGGCCGCGCTTTCACCATTTGCAAAACCTCACACGATTGAGGCCCTCCATTCAACACGAGGGCAGAAAAACCTCATTATCCGACAACGGTCGGCCTGCGCCAACGTAGCATGCACCCTGCGCCAGATAAAAAAGCCAGCAGGCCAATGTCTGCGCCTGCTGGCAAGAGGTCAATCGATATCGTATGAGGCGCAGGTCAGTGGCTGGGGACAACCGCCGGCCCGCTGTCGGTCAGCGCTTCATACCATCAGCGCCCGCGCCCGCAGCTCGGTGTTGAGGATGCGGTCGTTCTCGCTGTAGTCGACCGGGCAATCGATCACATGCACGCCTGGGTTGGCGATGCAGTGGTCGAGCAGCGGCAGCAAGGCATCTGCACTCTCCACGCGGTAGCCGTTGGCACCGTAGGCTTCGGCATATTTGACGAAGTCCGGGTTACCGTAGTCCAGGCCGAAATCAGTGAAGCCCATGTTGGCCTGCTTCCAGCGGATCATGCCGTAGCCGTCGTCACGCAGGATCACCACGGTGATGTGCATGCCCAGACGCACCGCCGTTTCCAGCTCCTGGCTGTTCATCATGAAGCCGCCGTCGCCACACACCGAGATCACCGGGCGGTCCGGGTAGACCAGGTGCGCCGCCATTGCCGATGGCAGGCCGGCGCCCATGGTCGCCAGGGCGTTGTCGAGCAGCACGGTGTTCGGCTTGTGGGCCTTGTAGTTACGGGCGAACCAGATCTTGTAGATGCCGTTGTCCAGGGCAACGATGCCTTCGGACGGCAGTACGCGACGGATGTCGGCGACCATGCGCTGCGGGTAGACCGGGAAGCGGTTGTCGTCGGCGCCTTCGGCGATCTGCGCTTCGTTGGCTTCACGGATGGCCATCAGGCGGGTGAAGTCCCAGTGCGCGGTGTCGGTCAGCGCTTCGCTGATCTGCCACACGGCGTTGGCAATGTCGCCGATCACTTCGACCTGCGGGAAGTACACGGCATCGACTTCGGCGGAGCGGAAGCTGATGTGGATGACTTCGGTGCCGCCACGGACCATGAAGAACGGCGGCTTCTCGATCACGTCGTGGCCAATGTTGATGATCAGGTCGGCCGCTTCGATGGCGCGGTGGA